>JAOUKG010000154.1 GCA_029882725.1 Cyclobacteriaceae bacterium | reverse complement strand
ATGAGGTGAGATTGTGGAATTATTCCAGATCAATTAATGAAATCAGATCAAATATGTGTAAAAAACTCATAGCAAATAGTAATGGGTTAATTGGTTATTGGAATTTTAATAATGAAGCCCCTGGTAATAAGGTTATTTTGGATAGCAGTCAAAGTAATTTTAACGGAAATATAGTTTCTAATTTAACTATTCAATATTCCGGGGCTGCCATTGGAGATTTTAGTGTTTTTAATTATACAAATAACTGGCCGGGACAAATTTTAACACTGCCTGTTGATAATATAATAGTTACATTGGATAATATAATGGGTTCGCAATTAGGGCTTCACCTATATGGCGTTCAGGAACCTCCCAATTATCAACCCACAGGGCAAACTCCAACATTTTATATTGGGGTTTTTACTGGTGATTATAGGGCTATTAATTCAAACTATCATCTAAAGGTTAGTAATTACCTACAGGCATTTTCAAGATTAAATAATACAGTCTCAAATTGGATTAAAAATAATTCGGTTGTAGCTAGTTTAGGACACCTAGATTTAACTGATACTCAATATCATCAGGAATATTCCTTTTCATGTTCAGAAAGGCTTCCTGTGTTATTTCAGGATACTTCTCTATGTGTTGGTAATATATATAATGTTATATTACCAGCAGAATATGAGTATAAGCTGAATGGGAATATTGTTCCCAACTCTTTTTCAATTTCACAGGCCGGTAACTATGAGTTGGCCTTTTTTAATGATTGCTTTACTGAAAAGCTTAATATTGATGTGAAGTTTCTGGATGTGCCAATATTGGACATAGCTACTAATTTTCTTGTTTGTAAAAATGAAAAAATATCGGTTAAGCCAAATCAACATACCTATAATTTATTGTGGAGTACTCAGGAAAACACAGACTCTATTGAATTGTATGATACCGGGATTTATTGGGTGGAAGCATTTAATAGCTGCCATTCAGTTAAAAAGGAATTTAGAGTTTCGCCAGCTTATTTTGAGGAGGAAATTGAATTATACAATGTGATTACTCCAAACAATGACGGGCAGAATGATTTATTAATATTACCAAATGAAATAGAAACAGCAGATATTGTTGTAGTTAATAGGTGGGGAGTAAATGTTTATGAAAATAAAGATTATGAAAATAATTGGGATGGAGGAAAGTTGTCAAATGGGATATATTTTTATTTAGTAAAAGATAAATGTTCGAAAAAAAGTTATAAAGGGATATTAAATATATTAAGATGAAAAAAATACTAAATATTTATATGTTGTTGGGTACACTGTTGTTGATTTCTTGTAATGAAGAGGTTCAAATACCGGATGCACCCTATGGCTTACAAATCTAATATTTTTGTAAGTCAGACTTTCCTGGCCCAAAAGATATTGAAGCTCAGGGAGAGAATATCACATGGTACGATTCAGAAGATTCTCAGGAGCCTATTGATATTTTAAGTTCTCTGGAAGACGGTAAAGCTTATTTTGCTTCTCAAACCATAGATGGCATCGAAAGTAAGGCCAGGTTCCGTGTTGTAGTTTCAATAACAGATGTGCCAGCTCCCAACGGAGTCACTCAATACGAAGTTATTAATATTGGCCACATAAAAACCTATCTTAAGGATTTAGAAATTTCAGGATCAAATGTAATTTGGTTTGAACAAAGTCAGTTATCGTTGTTGGATTCAATGTCCGAAATCGCTAGTTCCGGCGATTATTATTTAGCATCTATCGATGGAAACTGCAGGAGTTTGGATCTTACTAAAGTATCTGTAGCTGTGAATTCCAATCTGTTGTTATTTTATGATATGAATGATAATTGTCAGGATTTGTCGTCTAATGTTTTTGACGGTGTTTTTAATGGTAGTTATGCACCAGGTATTGATGGTTTAGGGAATGCGGCTACTTTCAATGGAGTTGACCAATACATTGAATTTCCTAATGACCTGGCTTTGAAACCTGACTTTCCAATGTCCTTTTCATATTGGATAAAGTTTGATGATTTAAATGTTAACAATGCAGTTGTTTTTACAACTGACTATGTGGAAAATTCACATACAGGAGTATGGATGACATTGTCTTCTGTTGGAGAGCTTTCAGTAAACATAGGTAATGGGACAGGAACAACTTCAGTTTCCAGAAAAACATTTATCGTAAATACTCCAATTAATATTAATACGTGGTATCATGTTGGGGCTGTATTGGAAAGTATTGATAGTTTTAAAATATACATGAATGGTATTTTACAGGATGGAAATTATGCAGGGTCAGCGTCAAGTTTGGTTTATACTGAATTTCCAGGTTCAATAGGTAGAAAAGATGGAAGTACACTTGCAGATCCTTATTACTTTAAAGGACAGCTTGATGATTTTAGTTATTGGGGAAGGGTACTTTCTGAAACAGAAATAAATAAATTGATGGGGAACTAATCACTTCACCCGCCCCGGGTTTTCTCTTAAAAATGCCTGCCAGCCTTTGCCTGATTTAGCTGGTGCTGCCCCCGCTTGAAAATGGTGGCACACTGCTACAGCAAGGGCATCGGTGGCATCTAATAATTTGGGAGTTTCCTCAAATGATAAAATAACCTTCAGCATGCTTGCCACCTGCTCCTTGGAAGCATTTCCATTTCCTGTAACCGACTGCTTTACTTTGCGGGGTGCGTACTCAGTTATGGGAATCTCTCGGGCCAGAGCCGCAGCCATAGCGACTCCCTGTGCTCTGCCCAATTTTAACATCGATTGAACATTCTTACCAAAAAATGGGGCCTCCAAAGCCACAAAATCCGGATTGTATTCCTCAATTATTGAACTTACGCGTTCAAAAATCTTTTGCAACTTCAGCTCATGGGTAGCATATTTCGACAAATGAATAACCCCGAATTGAAGTATTTTCATTTTCTGACCAGTGGTTTGTATCACTCCATAGCCCATTATACTGGTACCCGGATCCAACCCTAAAATAATTCTTTCTTTGGCAGAAGTTGTATTTGATTTATTCACGCTGCAAATTAGCACATTATAATTTCTATTGAAATATGTTTCCGCTTCTGTTGTTGTTTCTTCCTTTTGTCTATTTCTTCTTTCTCCTTTTAGCATTTCAAGGGTGGGAAAAAATTCCAACACCCATTTTTTCTTCAATTGGTAGTTTACCTACTGTTTCAATTATAATTGCCGCAAGAAATGAAGAAAAAAATATTGAAAAAATATTAAATGATTTGTTCCGGCAAAGGTATAAGGCTGCTTTTGAAATTATCGTGGTTAATGATCGCTCTTCTGATAGAACCGAACTCCTTATCAACCTTTTTAAGGATAATCATTCTTCATTTCCTCTTCAAATTATTTCCCCTGTACAGGGTAATGGGAAAAAAAATGCAATTTCTTATGGGGTTTCCGTAGCCCAAAACGAAATCATATTAGCTACCGATGCCGATTGTCGAATGGGGCCAAATTGGATTACAGAACTGACTTCCCCTTTCAAAAACAAACGTATAAAATTGGTTTTTGGGCCTGTATTAATCAAACCTGAAGGTTTTTTTGGAAATTTTCAATCGTTTGAACTCTCCACCCTGAATGGTATAGGAGCGGTTTCTTTGGCCTCAGGAAAGCCCGGTATGATCAATGGTGCCAACATGGCTTATAGAAAAGATGTTTTTGAAAAAGTAAATGGGTTTTCCGGGAACGAACACATTCCTTCAGGAGATGATGAATTCCTTTTAGCGAAAGTGTTTGAAGATTCTCCAAAAGGAATAATATACGTTAAATCACCTGATGCTTTAGTAACTACACCTGCGGAAAAATCGTTGTCAAGATTTGTTTCCCAGCGAAAGCGATGGGCAGCAAAATGGAATAAACACCATAATAAATGGCCGGCTATAATCGTTTTTATATTTAACATTTACTTTTTAGGGTTGTGGATGGGAATTCCATTTGGTCTTGCTTCCGCTAAACTATTTATTACTTCCTTTTATCTTAAATGTATAGGGGAACTATTGTTTGTGTATGAAATTCGCAAAAGCCTGAAAGTAAAAACGCTTTGGATTTATTTTATTGTATCGTCATTTTTATACCCCTTCTATGCAACATTAATGGGTATTGTGACTAATTTTGGAACATATCAATGGAAGGAAAGAAAATACTCAGTAAAGATAAAGCCGTAAGGACGGTTCAGGATAGGCTTCAGTTACGTGAAATGGAACTGAACTCACTCCTGGAAATTACTCAGGCTATAAATAATAACCTTCCTGAAAACTCACTGTATAAGATCTTTGAATTCACACTAAGAGCCAACCTATTTATTAAAAGTATGGCTTTATATGTGTTCGATGATGCCTGGAGTTGCAAATCAAATTTTGGGTCTTCCATTAACTGTTTTCAAACCGAGCTCCCGGAGCAGTTTTTAAAATTGAAAGAATTTCAATCCATCGATAAGAACGATCCGTTGTTTGGTGAATTTGAATTTGTTTTTCCTGTTTTACATAAAACCCAATTATTAGCACTGGTATTTGTGTCAGGGCTGTCCGAACATCCAGAAAAAGGTTCCAATGCTGTGAATTTTATACAAGCATTGAGCAATATAATTATTGTTGCCATCGAAAATAAAAAGTTAGCAAGAAGGGAACTTCAGCAGGAGGCATTTAGAAAAGAATTGGAAATTGCCAGCGATGTACAACAATATCTCTTTCCGGAAAAACTTCCTTATGGGGTTCGACTAAAAATTGAAGCAAGTTATTTGCCTCACGATAAAATTGGTGGTGATTATTATGATTATATACCCATAAATAAGAATCAGTTTCTGATTTGTATTGCCGACGTTTCAGGTAAAGGCATTCCTGCTGCTATCATGATGAGTAATTTTCAGGCTTCTTTACGTACACTTATTCGTCAAACAGGGAATCTCAGGGATATTGTAGAAGAACTTAATTATCAGGTACTGGAAAATGCAAAAGGGGAAAAGTTCATTACCTTTTTTGCTGCTATTTATGATCATTCACTTAAAACCATGGTGTATGTAAATGCCGGACATAACCCTCCAATACTTCTCCGTAATAACGGGGGAATTGAACTTCTCGAAGATGGGGCCACTGTGCTTGGAGCAATCCACCCCTTGCCGTTTCTGAATGAGGGGTTTATAACAGACCTTTCTGATTTTCTATTGTTTGCTTACACAGATGGTGTTACTGAAACAATGAGTACGGAAGAGGAGGAATTCGGAATGGATAGATTGCTTGAATATTTCAATAATAATGGCATCAAAGATCTTCACGAAATTCACCAGGATATTATTATTCAATTGGATGAATTTAAAGGCATAAATAATTATAAGGATGATATTACTATATTGTCCTGCCGAGTTACTCCATGAAAAAATATTTCCACAAAACCCCTTTTTGGTTAAAGATGCTTTATCCTGATCTGATTTGGGATAAAAAAAGAGATTCGCTTGAAAAGTCAGTGTACCTCACGTTTGACGATGGCCCCACTCCTGAATTAACACAGTGGATTTTAACTACCCTTGAAAGTTTTCAGATGAAGGGGTCCTTTTTTTGTGTAGGTAATAATATAGAAAAGTACCCCGATCTATATAATGAAATGGTGAAACAAGGTCATTTGGTAGCTAATCATACTTTCAACCATTTGAATGGGTGGAAAACCAAAACATCAGAATATCTCGACAATGTCCTTTCTTGTGAGAAATCCCTTTTGGAGAATAGCTCACAAATTTTCCGACCCCCTTATGGGAAAGTAACCCGATCACAAATAAAGTTGCTGAAAAAAGCAGGTTATCAAATTGTAATGTGGGATGTTTTGTCAGGCGATTTTGATCCGGGCGTAAGTGCTAAAGAGTGTTTAGAGAAAACAATAAAACATACTAAACATGGTTCTATTGTGGTTTTTCACGACAATGTTAAATCTGCCTCTGTTTTGAAAGAGGTTTTGCCTCAATACCTTAACTTCATCCGAAAAAATAACTATATCGCTCGAATATGGAGCTGAATACACTTTTTTCGGAAATTCTGATTACTATCCTACTAATACTTATTGTATCGGAAGGTATTTTGTTTTTCATGCCTTTTATAAAATTTAAACTCTATAGAAAAAGACAACCTCGAATTTCCGTTCTTCTATGTGCCAGAAATGAAGAAAAACACATTAAACAATGCATCCTTTCAATTTTAGAGCAAGATTACCCCGATTTTGAAATTTTAATTTCAGACGATCAAAGTACAGATGAAACAGTAAATATAATTAAATCGATTTCCTCCGAACTGGTCCGCTTTTTTCAATTCGAAGTAACAAATTACGGGGAGGAAGTGAACCCCAAATCGAGGCAACTTCACGAACTTTTACCTGAAGCTACCGGTGAACTGATTGCCATTGCTGATGCAGATTGTATATACGAAAAAAACTGGCTCTCAAGCCTTCAGGCTGCCATGGGCGAAAAATACGATATGATTTCAGGAGTTACCAAAGTAAAAGGAAGTTTTATCCAAAATTTGGAATGGATTACTTCTCAGGGGCGAATAATATTGCTTCATCACAAAAACAGCAGAGCGGCACTTGGGAATAATATGATGCTGGTAAAGGAAAAACTGGAAGCAATAGGTGGGTTTTCAAGTGCGCTGCACACACCCACGGAAGATATGAGACTAAATACACTATTTAAGAAATGTGGATTTAGAACA
>JAOUKG010000153.1 GCA_029882725.1 Cyclobacteriaceae bacterium | reverse complement strand
TTCGAAGAGCCTCCTCATTTTTGGGTATCCAATCCTCTTCACAGGCTTAGCAATTGCTACTAATGAACTACTTAGTAGGTGGGCACTAAAATATTGGTTGCCGGAAAACTTTTACCCGGAGTTTTCAAACCAGGAAATACTCGGGATTTTTGGTGGTGTTTTTAAACTAGCCATCATCATGAACTTGGGAATTCAGGCCTTCAGGTATGCCGCCGAACCCTTCTTTTTTTCACAATCTGAAAACAAAGAGTCTCCCCAACTATTTGCGCTTGTTTTAAAATGGTTTGTGATTTTTGGCTGTGTTGTATGGCTTGGGGTAAGTATAAATTTAGACACGTTACAATATTTCCTCGGTGGTTCCGACTACCGTACTGCCATTCCAGTAGTCCCTTTACTCCTTCTTGCCAGTTTGTTTATGGGCATTAATTATAATTTATCCGCCTGGTTCAAACTCATCGATAAAACTTCTATAGGCACTCAAATTACATTTGTCGGTGCCCTTATTACAATTGCTGGCAATTATTTCCTTATTCCATTCTATGGATATTATGGAAGTGCCTACGCCTCTGTTTTGGCTTATGCTGGAATGACTGTTATTAGCTATATATGGGGTCAGAAACTCAACCCATTTCCTTATCCAGTGGCTAAAATAATGGCGTATATTGGTATAACTGGTTTATTGATTCTTTTGTTAAGCTTCCTTCCCCTTACTGGAATTTGGCATTTTTTAGTAGTAAATTCCATAGCAATTGGTTATTTAGTGGTGGTATATATCATTGAGCGAAAATCATTTATTCAGTTAAAGTGATAAAATTGAACCAAAATTTTCGTTATTTTGTGGTTTAATGTATGCAGAGTAACTTATTAAATGCGGGGATTTTTTAAATTTTTACTGATTGGTTTAACAATCCAGCTGACTGTATTTCCCCTTATTGCCCAAAAAAAGAAAGCAAAAAAAGAAACAGTCAACAACTCACAGATTCGTGAGTCGGAATACTATTTCACAGAAGCTGAGAAGTATTTCATCCTTGAGGATTACGCCAAGGCCCTGGCTTTATTTCAAAAATCCATTGAAACAGACCCACAAAATGATGCTGCATATTACAAAAAGGGGCAAATAGAACTTAAAGATGGCAATATCACATCTGCACTTTCAAGTGTTCAAAAAGCTTTGGAACTCAGCCCTCAAAATAAATATTATTATTTACTTATCATCGATTTATACACTCAAACAGGAGATTTTGACAAGGTTGCAGAGTACTATGAAAAGCTAACAAGCACAATAAAAGGCACAGAAATGTATCTTTTTGAATTAGCTTCCCTTCATATGTATTTGAAAAATAATGAAAAAGCCTTGGCTCTTTACAACAGGTTGGAGGAATTCTATGGATACAGCACGGATATTGCTTTCCAAAAACAAAAAATCTATACACAACTAAATAAAAAAGAAGAAGCTCTTCAGGTATTGGAGGAAACCCAAAAACGGTTCCCTGACCAGGAAAATGTAGTCATTGCACACAGTGAATTGCTTATTTCTATGAATAAGGATGCTCAGGCAATAGCAAATTTAACTCAGTTTTTAATTGAATATGGACCATCGAGTCGTGCTTCCTTGCTAATCGGGGAAATCCACAGAAAAAACAAGGAATACGAAAAAGCTTACCCCTTCATTCAAAAGGCATTTGAAGACCCTTCTCTTCCGGTTGACATTAAGGTACAACTTATTGCACAATACCGTACCCTTGAAAAAAAGAAAGAATTAACTGATATGGTGATGGGGTTATGCGAAACCCTTGTTAATCTTCACACCAATGAGCCCAATGCCCATTCGGTTTTTGGCGATTTTTATCAGGAATTGGGTCAGATTGCCTCTGCTGCAGACCAGTATGAGATGAGTGTAAAACTTGATCCTACTAATTTTGCTGTTTGGCAAAACCTGTTGTTTTTAAAAATGCAAGTTTCCGCTTTTGAAGAAGTAATAAAGTTGAGTGATAAGGCACTGGAAATGTTCCCCAATCAGAGTTTACTTTACTATATGAATGGCCTTGCCCGGATAAGGAATGAATCATACAGAGAGGCAATTCAAATGTTACAAATAGGTAAAAGACTTGCCGGATCAAATGAAAGTGCCGTTACAGACTTTAATAGTTTACTTGGTGAAGCCTATAATTACACTGAGGATTTTGAGAAAAGTGATTTGGCTTACAATCAAGTTCTTTCTATGTCTCCTGACAATTATATTGTTTTGAATAATTACAGCTATTTTTTAGCATTGCGAAATGACAAACTTGATCTGGCTGAAAAAATGTCATCAAAACTTATAAAAGACAACCCAAACAATCCAACTTTTTTAGACACCCACGCCTGGGTACTCTATACAAGGAAAAAATATAAAGAAGCAAAAAAAACCATTGAAAAGGCCTTAACGATTGAAAATACAACTGCAGTTTATTTCGAACATTATGGTGATATCCTTTATAAACTTAATGATATTGATGGTGCTGTTGAACAATGGCAAAAAGCACGTGGCATGGATTCAACGTTATTTATGATTGATAAAAAAATTGCAGATAGAAAATTATATGAAAAGTAGATTCATTTTTTTGGGGATAATCAGTTTATTGTCCTGGGGTTGTAGCAAAAACACCACGGCAGTACTTGATTTTGAAGGGGGTAAACTGGATATAAATGAAGTTGATTTTGAGTATTTTGAAGGTAAAACAAAAATCACATTCAAAGACGCTGATACTGATGTGAGAGCCAAGGCAAGTATTCGAATACGAAGGGATAGCGTAATTTGGATGAGTTTTTCTTCAGCAGGTATAACGGGTGGAAAGTGCCTTATTGATAAAGATTCCATTACTGTATTGAATCAATTATCCAATGAATACTCGGTTTACAAATATGACGAATTATCCCAAAAATTCAATTTTAACATCAATTATGAAACGATTCAAGCAGCTGCAATTGGAAACCTGATTATCCAACGCGATGAATCAGATCGGGCTAGCCAACAAAATGAATTCATGGTATTAAGGCAAAAATCCGGAGGAATTTCTGTTGAAAACTTCATAAACAAAGACACCCATAAAATTACTATGGTAGGTATGAAAGAAATGCCCTCTGAAAATGAAGCCATCATAAATTATACTAACTTTCAATACATAAACGATCAATATTTTCCTTTTTCGGGTTTAATTTCTCTTTTTTATAAAACTGAAGACATAATTTTCAATACCAGTATTGAATTTGAATACAGTAAAGCCGAGATTTCTGACAAACCTCTACGCTTTCCATTTAGAATTCCTAAAAAATATGTTGAAAGATAGTAAACACATATTACTTCCAATATTTTTCTTAACCCTCCTTTTACTGGTATCGGGTATTACTATGGGGCAAGTAAAATCCAAAGATCAATTAAAAAAGGAAAAACAGGAGAAAATTAATAGAATCAAAGAGGTCGAAAAAATCCTTAATGAAACGGCCAATAAGAAAGAACATACCCTCGGTGAACTCCATGCACTAAATCAACGTATTCGGGAACAGGAAAATTTAATCAGGTCTATCCGGCAAGAGGTTTCCTACCTGGATACAGAAATTTCTGATACCCGTATGATTGTCGAAAGCCTGGAATCTGATGTGAAAAAATTGAAAAAAGAATACTCTTCTATGGTTTATGCAGCCTATAAGGCCAGTAATGGGATAAACCAACTTACATTTCTTTTTTCAGCCTCCTCTTTTAGTGAGTTCTTTTCGAGGTGGAAACACATGCAGCAATATTCTGAAGCACGTAAAAAACAAGCCATTCAAATTCAAAAAGTAGCCTCTACTTTATTAGATCAAATTGCTGTTATTGAGGAAAAGAGAAATGAAAAAACTGTATTACTGAATGAACAACTTAACGAAAATAAAAGTCTTGTCTCTTTAAAAAATCAACGTGGAAAGGTTATGGTTTCACTTGAATCACAAGAAACAAAACTTCGTAAAGACCTTGAAACAAACAAAGCGGCCATATCGAGTTTGGAAAGAAAAATCACTGAAATTATAAAAGCCGAAATTGCATCTGCAAATTCAAGCCCATCAAAAGCAAACACAACTGTAAATTCAAATATTTCAGGATCCTTTGAGAAAAACAAGGCTAAATTCAAATGGCCCGTTGATGGCTTTATATCCCAAAAATTTGGGAGGCATAATCATGCTGCATTAAAAGGAGTAATTATTGAAAATGATGGAATAGGAATACAAACCAAGCAAAACGAGGTAGCGAGGGCTATCTTTGAAGGAGATGTAAAAGCTGTGGGGTTTGTTCCATCGATGGGTTATTATACCTTGATTAAGCACGGTGAATATTTCACAGTTTATAGTGGTTTGAAAGAACCCTATGTTAAAGCAGGGCAAAAGGTATCGGCAGGTGAAAATATTGGGGAAGTGGTTACAAAACCTGAAGGGGTAACTGAATTGTGGTTTGAAATTTGGAAAGGAAAAGATCATCTCAACCCTGAACTGTGGTTGGTAAAAAGATAATATTTTTATTGTTAGCCAGATTATTTTGTCATTCGAGAACATTATCCGTATCTTTACGGTAAAATAATATCTACATGAACACACTATTTTTATTTGGAATGCCGGGTGGCTGGGAATGGATTCTTATAGTCCTATTGGTTTTAGTGTTTTTTGGAGCTAAAAAAATTCCTGAGCTTGCAAGAGGTCTTGGTCGTGGAATTCGTGAATTCAAAGATGCGACCAGGGAAATTAAAAGGGATATTGACAAAGCCGGAGAAATAGAGGAAGAAAAAAAATAACCCCAATTTATCTACAATTTTGTCGTATTCAATATAATCAAGGGTACAGGTTATAGAAGATAGGTTGTGTAAATGGTTAACAAGTAATAATAAGTTGGTAGTAATTTTTTATCAAATTAATACTTCTTATTCATTCTTGCCTTTTTAACCTTTAGATAGTTTATAATCTTGCTATAACCTCTTCCCTTGTTTTTGTTTTGGTTGCAGTAAATTGAAACCCTGTCCATAAAATTCTATTGTTATCAGTGGTAATTCGCTGCATAAATCTTATTAAAAGAAGGGCTTTTTATTTATTGCTTCTTACTTAAACTAAGAAGAGCATTCCTTTTAGTTCCCTCCTATCTTCCCTTCAACCCAAAGGCATTATATAGGCATCTATCCAAAATATCATCTGATGAAGAAAAAAAATGCTTGAAATCGAGTATTTTGTGATGAAAATTTATAAAATTTGAATAATGAAAGCATTCACAGGCCTGTTTTTTTATCTGATAATTCCCATATCAGTTTTATTTGCCCAGGAAAAGGATGAGACACCATTTCAATATGATTCCATTTTCTATGAATACATACCAGCAGAAGATAATTATGATCTCATTAAGGATCAATTATCGTGTATTGAAAATGAAATTCCTCTAAATTACAATAACTCCGTTCACGCATTTGTAAATCACTTCTCTGTTAAAAGCAGGGGTTTTATTAAAAAAATTCTGACTCGAAAAGATTTCTATTTTCCGGTTTTTGAAAAATACCTCGCTCTTTACAACCTCCCTGATGAGTTAAAATATCTTTCAATAATAGAATCTGGTCTAAACCCACGTGCTGTTTCCAGTGCAAGAGCTGTTGGGCTATGGCAATTCATGCCCTATACTGGAAAAAGTTTTGGCTTACATCAGGATGCCTATATTGATGAAAGAATGGATTTTGAAAGAGCCACTGAAGCAGCATGCAAATATTTGAAGCAGTTACATGGTATGTTTGGCGACTGGGAACTTGCCATTGCTGCTTACAACACCGGACCAGGCAACGTGCGAAAAGCAATGCGTCGATCTGGAAAAGATAAATTCTGGGAAATTTACCCCTATCTACACCGGGAAACCAGGGCCTATTTACCTCAGTTTGTTGCGGTAATGTACGTCATGAATTATTTGGAGGAATACAACTTCGTAAGTACCGACAAAAAATATTACGTCTCTTACGATACCGTAATGCTAAACAATTACGTTCATATTCCCACCCTTGCTAAATACCTTAACCTTTGTGAAGATGATATTCTGAATTTAAATACAGGCTTAAGGTACAATATCTTCCCCGACACAAAAATAATGTATCCACTACGACTTCCTTCACAGTCGATAGCAATGTTTCAGGAAAACAGAGATTGGATTGTTGATTCTGCCTCCATCGTTGAAAAAGACAAAATGGTTGCCATGGCCGGCAATCTGTCCAGTAGTACTTATGGAAGGGATAAGGTGGTTTACAGGGTGCAATCCGGAGATGTTTTAGGGAAAATTGCAACCAGGTACCATGTAAAAGTAAGTGATCTACGTGCATGGAATAACCTCTCCGGAGATATGATTCGGGTAGGACAAAGACTTGATATTTGGTTGAAACCAGGTGCATACAAACCAAAAACTGCTGTTGCTTCGGCTAAACCAACTGTTAAAGCCCCTCAGGTTACTACTGAAAACGGTGATAAACTGTATATCGTCCAACCTGGTGATACACTATGGGAAATCAGTAAAAAATTCCAAGGCCTTACTATTGAAAAAATCAAACAACTCAATAGCCTGAATACTGACGAAATAAAACCAGGGCAGAAATTAAAAATCGGTTAATTGTGACATTTACCTATTGAATAGGTTACTTAATAAAAAACTAAAATTTTA
>JAOUKG010000152.1 GCA_029882725.1 Cyclobacteriaceae bacterium | reverse complement strand
AGGTTCAGATGCAAAAAGTTCTATTTCAAACCCTTCAGCCAAATGAAATGAAGATAAATCTGAAGTATTATTACTGTAATCTTCTTTACATGAAAAGAAAATCACTAGAATGAGTAAAAAAAAAAGTCTGTACATTGATATTTGCTTATGTATTTAAAGAACCAAATTATTCAAAATATATTAAATACAATGATGATTTGCCTATATACTTTTACAATAGAAGATTTTCTTATTTCGTTAAAAAAATAAAAAACACTTTTCTGTTTTAGAATAAAATAAATGATGATAATGTGTATATTTCATAGATTCATTACACTTTAAAAGTTATTATTTTTTTTGTCTTATATTTATATTTAGTAAAATTATATTCTTGAAATAATCTGGATACTGTTCAACTATTAACCCCCCCCATTCCTATGAGCAAAGCCATTCTAAATGAACTATCATTTCAGCTTATGCTAGATTCCACGCCGGGTTCACTTATTCTTGTGAATGAGGATGGCTACATTGTATATGTAAACCGCTCAACAGAAAATTTATTTCAATATCAAAGGGAGGAACTAATAGGCCAAAAAATAGAACTTTTAATCGCCGCCAAATTTTCGGGGCACCATCCTGAATTACGGAATGGTTTTTTCGATAAAATACAATCCAGAGCCATGGGAAAAGGAAGGGATTTGTATGCCAGAAAAAAGGGTGGTGAAGAATTTCCGGTTGAGATTGGGCTTAACCCACTTATTACCGTGCAAGGTAAAATGGTAATTGCCTCGGTTATCGACATTACGGAGAGGAAAATTTCTGAAGACCAGTTTAAAATGGCCGTTCAATCTACTCCAAATGGCATAGTAGTGATCGATAAAAAAGGAATTATTACTATGGTAAATAACCAAACCCTAAAAATGTTCGGATATTCTGAAGAGGAATTGCTTGGCAACAGTATCGATATGCTGGTACCCTCTTCAATTAAAAAACAACATGTACATTATAGAAATGATTTCAATGAAAAACCAGAGATGAGAAGTATGGGTATTGGAAGAGATCTTTATGCTCTTAATAAAAATGGCACGGAATTTCCCGTTGAAATTGGGCTAAGCCCTTTTGAGTCTCATTCCGGATCAAAAGTAT
The DNA here is from genome assembly GCA_029882725.1 of Cyclobacteriaceae bacterium. Taxonomy (GTDB): domain Bacteria; phylum Bacteroidota; class Bacteroidia; order Cytophagales; family Cyclobacteriaceae; genus JAHEMU01. Next base: position 5,565 of record JAOUKG010000152.1, on the reverse strand, counting down.
TGGCTTCCATTATCGATATAACCGCAAGAAAAAAAGACGAGTCTGATCTTCAGAATTACATGGAACAACTGACCATAAAAAATGAGGAGATTAAAAATTTCTCCTATATTGTTTCCCATGATTTAAAAGAGCCTGTTAAATCGTTAAACGGAATAATTAAACTCCTTGAATTTGAATTAGGAAAAAATGTTGACAATAACATAAAAGAATACCTAATTCATATTAACAGAAGCACTACAAGAATGGAAAGGTTAATAACTGATTTACTGGATTACAGTAAAATTGGTATGGAAAAAACTAGAAGTGAAGTTAATTGTGACCTTTTAGTTGCCTCAGTATTGGAAGATCTCTCTGGCTTAATCCAAAAAAATAATGCAAAAATAACTGTAAGTAAATTGGGTGTAATTAATGCCTATGAAACAGAATTGAGGTTATTATTTCAAAATCTTATCAACAATGCAATTAAGTTTAGAAATTCAGAAAATCCTACAGTGCAAATCACTTGTAATAAGGATAAAAATGGTTTAATATTTTCAATAGAGGACAATGGAATTGGAATTGCTCCTGAAAATCAAAGTAAAATTTTCGAAATATTTAGCAGACTTCACTCCAAGGATGAGTTTGAGGGAACAGGAATTGGGCTCGCTCATTGCAAAAAAATAGTTGAACTACATAATGGTTGGATAAAAATTGAATCTGAATTGGGAAAAGGAAGTAAATTCACCTTTTGTCTTAATCAAAGTTAGGGCTTGGTTGTTAATAATTATTTTTGTTCTTTATTTTTTTGCTTTGTGTTTTGGTAAAATAACTTTAAACTCTGTTCCTTTATTTAGTTCTGAAGTTAAAAATATTTGACCCTCTAATGCTGAAACAGCCTCTTTAACTAGAAACAAGCCCAATCCCGTTCCTTGCACATCTTCATGGCCCCGAAAAAACATCTCAAATACTTTTTCCTTGTATTCCTCGGAGATTCCTCTACCATTATCTGATATCACAATTTCCAAGAAGTTATTAACATCTACTGAAATACTCAATTTATGATTTTTTTTCTTAGAGTCAATAAATTTAATACTGTTACCAATTATATTATTAAGAATTAATTCAATTCTAAATTTATCACTTTTAAACTTGATATTATCGTTAACATTCAATTCTACATCTATTGAATTAATGTCTATTTCAAAAGCCCATTCATTTATTATTCCAATTAATATCTTTCTGAAATCAATTTTCTCCATCTTAATTTCAGACCTTGCATTTTTTGTGTAATACAAAATTTCCTTAATAAAGGCATCCATTTTATGTACACTTCCTTCCATCAAATCTAAATACAATTCCTTGGATTTTTTTTCGTTTTCTTTCCTGAAATTATTAATTAATCCCATAAGTGAAGATAGTGGAGATCTTAATTCATGCGATGCGCTGTATATAAATCTATCGAGTTGCTTATTTAAGGACACTAACTCATCATTTTTGGTTTTCAACAGATTTTTTGATTCCACCTCTTCAGTGAAATCTTTAACGAAGATTGAAACACCAGTAACCAAATCATTACTCACTATAGGATTAAAAGATATATTTACAAAAATTATCTCTCCCATATTTGTTTTCCATCTTTCTGTAAGACTAAAACTTTTTCCCTGAAAAGAAGTCTTTAAATTATTTACCCAAAAATGTTTTAATGAGTCAGTTCTAAGTACTTTTAAAAAAGAATCGCCCGACTTCAAATCCACATCAAAATTTATTCTTACAAATTCCCTAAATGGATAATTCATAACAATGATATTAAGGTCGGTATCGACCGAGAAAATTAAATCATTTGTCGCCTCTATAACTGATTCTAAATTAGCTTCCTTATTCAATATATCACCGGCTTTTTCCCTTACTTTCACTTCCAACTCTTCATTAAGAACTTTCACTTCCTTAAAAAGGTTATTTAAATCTTTTTTCAAAAAATAAAATGCTGTGAACAAGTTATAAAAAGGATCTTCTTCATCGGGAGTTGGTATTTTAAAACTAAAATCTTGTTGCCATGTAATTTTGCTGAACATTTCAATAAACTGATCAATTCTTTCAGACCTGTTCAGAATTGTTTGTTCCAATTCTTCATTTAAATTTAAAATAATTCGTTTCAACTGTGACGAGCTATAACTGTCAAGTTTTCTATCTTTCGATTTATAAAGTGTTTGACCTTGTTGGTTAATTTTTTCAATCGCACTAAAGAGAGCTTCATCAAATGTCTGACATACAATCAGTTTCTTTCGAAGACCAGGCTGAACCATTAATTGGATAGAAATTACTGCTTCCATCAATGTATTTGAATTCACAAATTCCAGTATCCTTGCTTTATCACTCTGAAAATTCAATTTCTCGAATACAATTCTCGCATGCTTATCAATCCGTTTTACATTTGAATAATCGGAAATTATTATGGCTTTCCCATTATCTATATGTTTGACAATTTGCTTACCAATTTGAAAAATTTTAAGCCCAAATTGTTCATCGACAGACCCTGAAACTCGATATACAAGAATTTTATTGTTAACCAAAAAACCAGAAAAAGTAGATTTGTTTGTTTTATATGACCAACTTTCCAAATGTCTGATAGATAAAAAGTACCCTCGCCATTTAACTTCAATAGGATAATCTTTTTCATAAGCTTCGATAGGAAAAACCTGGGTTATATCTGGTATATTTTCACTCTTTTCATGTATATGCTCAAGAATTGCTTCATTTATTGAGTCGAGCACCAATAATTTTTTCCTAAAAACAGGATGCATGTTTTTATATACGTTAAGAAGACTCTTTCCCTTCCCCTTTGAAATAAAGTAATATTTATCCAAATAGTTACGTAGCCGTTCTTCTTCCCTAATAATAAAAATCCGAATTTCTCTACCTAAAAAAGGCACATTTGAATATGCCAAAACAGACATTTTAACAGGTGATTGAAGAATAATATTCTCAATTTGCATGAATATATTTGAATACTCATTCTTAGGAACGTCCCCTACTGACTGAATAACCAGCAGGTTGTCCTTAATCATAAAAAGTTGCAATACAGGATCTGCACCCTTATAAAAAATCCATTCCGGTTTAGTTTTGACGATAATTTCTTTACCCCCAACTACAATAACCTGATCTTCTGTTTTTCCTAAATCAAAAATCATTGTTCAGTCCTAACCGACAATTATTTAGTTTCATAAATAAAAAGTTTACAACTAAATATAACAAAAAAAACATTCAACTAATTTAACAAAGAATTGAAAAATAATCGATAAGAATCTCTGGTTTGGGCCCTAAATTGAGGTCGAAAACCAAAAAGAATAACACTTCCATTACCAAATTTAACTTCAGCCATTCCTATTTTACCTCCCAATACTTTTTCCTCACCTAAAGCCCAACCACTTAAAAGAAGATTCTGTTCAGCATAGGTAGCAATAGCATTTACGTTGGCAGGTTTGTGTTTTTTGATAGTATTTTCCAAACCACCCTCACCCATATAGTCAGGGTTTAAAATTCTGTAACCACTACTTTGACTAAATGAAACAGCAATTTCTGAATTAGTACCTATTGAAAAAGAATGCTCAGCTACATTCACCTTTAAAAGCGATCCAGGTATAAAGAATCGAGTAGGTTCCAGACCTTTTGTAACATTTACTAAAGGAAGGTTAAAATGATCTATCAACAAATCCCCTGCCCCATCAAAAGAAATTAATTTACCACCATTCTCAGTAAATTTCATCAAATTCAATATACCATCAGGACCAATTCCACCAGTAAATTCCTCTGGCATTGTTCCTATTCTGTGACCATTTAAAATTGCGCCAGGCGATTGATCCGGAAGAATAATAGCATCATATTGATTTAGATCTACTGTTTTAATTTGCTCATTGTGAAGAGTATCCCAATCAAAACCATAATCGGTAAGTACATAGCGGGTCCATCCTTCATCCATATTCGAAACCCATGATTTATAGAGCCCAATTTTTATTTTCTTCAACTCCACAAGTCCGGTTTCTGGCCACTTTTTTATTGTTTCTAAAGTCGAACCAGCCTTTTTAATTAGTTCCCAATCAGAAATCTCATCAGATTTCACAAGAAAATCCCCCTTAGAAAACCCATCTATCGAGCCTTCCACGCGGTAAACCTTTATGCCTTTTTGCATAAAGAAATTAGCCTTTTTGTAAGATGCATTGTCAAACACAGACATTACATATCCCCTAGAAGCTCCTTTTTCAATTCGATCCTGAATAGGAATTAAATCATTAAGCATTTCAGCCTTCCCGGTAAACTTTTCAGTAAACTTCCCTACTTCAACGCCCATCTGCAACGGAAGTGTCCACCCTGCTAAATCATAAGGAGGGTTCGGAGGCCCACCAGGGTATAATCTCTGATCAGGATAATTTTGCTTTTCCAATAAATCCTCCAGAAAAGGTCTAAAAGCCTGGGAAGTAGATATTATATAATCACCCTTTTTTATCTGAGTACTCCCAACCATATGATCTTTACCTACTTCCTGTACTTCAATCCCACCCCGAATCAAAACATTAACAAAATTCACAGCTTCGGAAGAGTTAGGTTGGTTGGCTGGAATATGATAGTAATAATTTTCACCTAAAACATTACCCTCAATTGCATCACGCCCCATTTTATAAATATTAAGCAAGAACTCTTCCTTTCTATCTGAAGCATAATTTAACACAGCCATAGACCCTGTTAGCATATAATCAACAGCATCTCGCAAATGAGACTCGCCCCCTTGCCAGGGATAAGGGTAAAAAATTTGAGTCCCGTCTGAAGCCATCCCCCCTCTTCTTCCTCCAACACTTTTTGGCTTATCCCTTGGATCATAATATCTGGGTGTAGGCGTAGAATGACCTGTTTCTGTTAAAATACCAATCATATTATGATAATAAGGAACCGTGCGCATTCCTCCATTCCACCACATAGAGTAACCTTGATGGGAAACAACCCCGGGCTTTTTTTCCATGGCAAAACGCTGAGACATAACTGTGCCCATCATACTTGTAGCTGTAGTGACTCCAGGGTGTATTCTTGGGTTTACAGGATTGGAAAAAGGAGGAATAAAAATGCGTGCCCATGCCGGGGATGATTGGTGATGATTATAGATAAGCTGGGGGTACCAATCTCTATATAAAATATCATTTACATGAAAACTCTCTGGCATATTGTTCATAAACCAATCCCTATTATTATCATGCCCTATATAATGATGATATAACCAAGGGGGGCTTGAAGTTTCAAAAGGGGTACCTAAATTTCTATAATACCAGTTTGATACAATATCCAAACCATCTGGATTCATTACCGGCATCAAAATTAAAATTACATTATCCCTTATTTTCTTTACCTCCCTGCTTTCCTCCGTACTTATTTTATAAGCCAATTCTGGAATCATCTGTGCACCTGCTACTTCAGTTGCATGCAAGCCACCATCAATCCATATAACAGCTTTCCCTTCAATACTATTTTTTACTGCCTGTTCAGAAGAAATTTTTGCCAGGGCCTGATCTCTCGAAATTTCCTTATATCTATCCAGTTCTT
>JAOUKG010000151.1 GCA_029882725.1 Cyclobacteriaceae bacterium | reverse complement strand
TCTTATGGAGCATCTCAATTATGAAGAAACAAAATTAAGGTTGGCAAAATTTGCGTACAATAGAACTGTTGATAAACATAACTATGAGTATGTATATGAAAGTCTTGATTTCCACGCAAGTAGAAAGAATCTTGACCATTATATACACAGGTTTTAAATAGCTTATAGTTTAAAAATACCTTTTAGCTAATAATTGAGGTTGTTTCCAAATTCAGGAGCAACCTCTTTTTATTTTTCGTAGTAGATAACGTGTTGCACTGTTTGTCCAACTGCCTGAAGTATATTTTTATCAATAATATCAATGTCATCCTTTAAGGTATGGTGATAATCTCCGAAATACCCATATACAGGATCATAATGCACAATATCTACCATAGGGATTCGGGCAATGTTATTTACAAAATAATGATCATCTGTAATTTCTCCTTGTTTACTGTTTATAAATATCGACCCATAACCCAATTTATTTGCCATGCCCCAAATTCGGTCTACTACTTTAGGAGCAAACCGCTGGCTTAACCCTTCAACATAAAACTTGGAATTTTTGGCGCCTACCATATCCAACAAAATACCGTAATAGGCTGAATAATTAGGCTTGTGCTTATTTTTGCTCCAATATTGAGAGCCCAGGCACCACCAGCTTTCATACCCGGGTGCTGGTTCAATATATCCTGTACTTATTGCTTCTCCCCAATCTTCGCCATCGAAAAATATAATATCGATACCCACATTTTCAGGTGCTGAAAGGGCCAAATTACGTGCTATTTCCAATAAAACGGCTACACCACTTGCTCCATCATTGGCCCCTGCCATGGGCATTTCCGGGCTTATAGGATCCTTATCGGCGAAGGGCCGGGAATCCCAATGTGCTGCCAATAAAATTCGTTTGGTCTTTTCAGGAAAAAAACTCCCAATTATATTTCTTAAAGGTACTTTTTGACCATCCCAGGTTTCGGCCTCAAATTTTTGCTCTGTAACTTCAGCTCCTCTTGATTCAAGGCTCTTCACAAGGAAGTCTCCTGTTTGAAAGTGAGCATTAGTTCCCGGAATTCTGTACCCAAAACTTAACTGCTTTTCAACGAAGAAATAGGCAGAATCACCATTGAATTTGGGAACATCAATGTTTTCTTCTTGTACAACTCTTACTTCTTCGGTCTTCTTTGTGCTTTCGCACGAAATTCCAACAGCCAAACCTATTATTAAAATGAATTTATATTTCATATTTTAAAATTTTGTCTTTTTATTACCCAGGGTATAGGATAGAATTAGTGCATTTACGGCTTGATGTGTTAAAATACCGTGTTTAATTGATTAATAGAACTTTTTTTAAGTAAATATAAAATTAGTATTGATCCTTTTGAACAAACACTGTAATCAATTCAGCACTATGCAGTGGGATCAGCAATAAAGTTTTAGCCTGTAAAAATGAAAAAAATGTTGGGCAATAAAAATTATTTAGGTTGAAGAACTTGGGTTTATTGCCTTAATTCAACTATTATTTTGCAGATTAACAAATATTATCGTATTTTTGTGCAAATATTAAACTTACAACGTAGGGGACCAGCAAGTCCCCTCTTTTATTGTTTGAAAATTTGAATGATTTAAAGGACTATATTGTTAAGAAAGCAACAGAACTATTTGAGGATGAAACCCTTTTTTTAGTTGATGTTTCTATTCCTTCAGATAACGGAGGAAAAATAACAGTAGTCATTGATGGAGATAACGGGGTAAGTATAGAAAATTGCATCGCATTGAGTAGAAAATTGGGTGCAGATTTGGAGGAAAAAGATCTAATAGATCAGGCTTTTATATTGGATGTAACCAGCCCGGGTGTGGGCACGCCATTGAGTATGATGCGTCAATACCAAAAAAATATAGGTAGGGAAGTAAGGATAAAAACACCGGAGATGGATGTTACCGGAAAGCTCATTTCAGCTACCGAAAATGAAGTAACTATAATTGAGAAAAAGACTAAAAAAAAGGAAGAAATAAAACATGTAATTCCTTTTGAAAAAATAAAATCAACAATTGTGCAAGTATCTTTTAAATAAAAGAATAAAAAAATGGATGCCTCAAGTTTAATCGAATCGTTTGCAGAGTTTGCCAAGCAAAAAAATATTGACAGACCTACTATGATTAGGATTCTGGAAGATGTTTTTAGAACCATGATCCGGAAGAAATATGAAACGGATGATAATTTTGATATAATTATCAATGTTGATAAGGGGGATTTGGAAATTTGGCGTTTTCGTGAAATTGTAGATGATAATTCAGAAGATATTTGGGATCACGATAAAATTAGTTTCTCTGAGGCTGTAAAAATTGAGCCTGATTTTGAAATTGGTGAAGAGGTTGCCGAGGAAATATTTTTGGAAGATTTTGGGCGTAGGGCAGTTATGACAGCTCGTCAAACCTTGATTCAAAAAGTAAAAGACTTAGAAAAAGACCTGTTATATCAAAAGTATAAAGAACTTGTAGGTGAAATAATATCAGGTGAAGTATATCAGGTATTGTCCAGGGAAGTATTATTAATTGATGCAGAGGGAAATGAAATTTCTATTCCAAAGACCGAGCAAATACCAAAAGATCGTTTCCGAAAAGGAGAATCTATACGCGCTATTGTTGATAGAGTTGAAATGTTTAATGGAAACCCCAAGATTATTTTGTCCAGAACTTCACCTGTATTCCTGGAAAGATTATTTGAGAGTGAAGTGCCGGAAGTTTATGATGGACTTATAACTATTAAGAAAGTAGTACGGGAACCAGGAGAAAGAGCTAAAGTGGCTGTTGAATCGTATGACGACAGAATTGACCCGGTAGGAGCTTGTGTTGGTATGAAGGGATCCAGGATACATTCCATTGTTAGGGAATTACAAAATGAAAATATTGATGTGATTAATTTCACTGAAAATAAAGAATTGTATATACAGCGAGCTTTAAGCCCTGCTAAGATAGCAAGCATGAAAATTGAGGAGGAAAAGAAGAGGGTTTCTGTATTCCTGAAACCAGATCAGGTTTCTCTTGCTATAGGAAAGGGTGGTCAAAATATTAAATTGGCAAGCAAATTGGTGGGAATGGAAATTGATGTATTCCGTGAGTTAGGTGATTTTGAAGAAGAAGACGTCGATTTAGATGAATTTGGTGACGAAATAGAAGACTGGGTAATAGATGAATTGAAGAGAATAGGACTCGATACTGCAAAAAGTGTTTTAACACTAAGCAGAGAGGATCTTATTAGAAGAACAGACCTTGAAGAAGAGACCATTGATGAAGTCCTTGGTATCCTTAAACAAGAGTTTGAGTAATCATTTTTTTATTTATCTGAAAAAAAATAGGATATTTGAGTATGGCAGAAGAAAAAAATATGAGATTAAGCCAGGTCGCCAGAAAGTTAAATGTTGGTAGAAATACTATTATTGACTTTTTGGAGGAAAAAGGTTTCGACGTGGATGAAAACCCAAATTCCAAAATTACAGGAGAACAATTTCAAATGTTGTCCAGGGAATTTGCTTCTTCTGCCTCCGAAAAAGAAGAAGCTTCAAGTCTTACAATTGGAACCAAAATACAGGAGAATCGCGTAATAGAAAAGGTACCTTCGCAAGCTGATGGTGGTGATGATGAGGATGATTCTATTTTAATTAAAAACCTGGGTTCAGGGGCTAAAAAGGAAGAAATTTCAGCACCCGCACCTAAAGTTGAAAAAGAAGAACCCAAAGAAGTAAAAAAGGAAGAAGAGAAAGAAGTTGTTGAGAAAGCTGATGACGGAAGGACCAAGGTTCAAGGATTAAAAGTATTAGGGAAAATCGACTTAGATAAACCTAAATCCAAGGAAACTAAAAAGGAAGAAGAGGTAGAGAAAAAGCCGGTTCAGAAGGTAGAGGAAAAGACAGCTCCCAAGGTTGAAGTAAAAAAAGAGGAACCTGCTGTTGAGATAAAAGAAGAGATCAAAGTAAAAGAGGAGCCTAAAGAAGAACCTAAAGTAGAGGTAAAAGCAGAGCCGAAGCTGGAAGCAAAAGAAGAAGCTAAGGAAGTAATAAAAGAGGAGCCCAAAGAAAAGGCTGAAGTTAAGGCTGAAGAAGCAGCTAAGGTTGAACCTGTAGCAGAAAAAGAAGCTGAAACCCCTGAGTCAGTAAAACCTGAGGCTACTCCTGAAATAGCAGCTGAAAAAACAGCTACTCCAACTAAGGAAGAGAAGAAGCAAGAACCTGTTGAGGAGGGAAGTTCCAGCTTGATTGAAGCAAAAGCAGATAAGTTGCAAGGACTTAAAGTTGTTGGGAAAATCGTTCTTCCTGTTGAAAAGGAAAAGAAACCTGTTGCTTCTTCTGACGAAAGAAAAGATAAAAAGAAAAGACCAAGAAAAAGAATTCCCAAAAGTAAAAGGGATACTCCGGGTACAGGTACTCCAAACCGTGGAACCGGAACCGGAACCGGAGCTGGTACAAGAACACCAAGTAGGGCAGGAAATGGATTGGGTGCAAGAGGCTCCAGAAATATACAAAAAGCAGAGCCCAACGATAAGGAAATTCAAGATAAAATTAAGGCAACTCTTGCTAAATTAAGTACTTCAGGTAAAAAATCCGGTGCAAAATATCGTCGTGAAAAACGATCGGCGTATGCTGAGGCTGAAGAGGAAAAGGCAATGAGGGAACAGCAGGATTCAAAAATCCTTAAAGTTACTGAGTTTATTTCAGTAAGCGACCTGAGTAACCTTATGGGAGTTTCTGTAAATGATGTAATCTCTACTTGCCTTAGTTTAGGTATGTTTGTTTCCATCAATCAAAGATTGGATGCTGAAGCCATTACTATTATTTCCGATGAATTTGGGTATAATGTTGAATTTATATCTACCGAAGACGAAGTAGAGATTGAGACAGTAGACGATCCTGAAAAGATGATTGTAAGAGCTCCTATTGTTACTATAATGGGACACGTTGATCATGGTAAAACATCTTTGCTTGATTATATAAGAAAAACAAAAGTAACTGCTGGTGAGGCAGGGGGAATTACCCAGCACATTGGTGCTTATGAAGTTTTTACTGATAATGGAAATAAAATTGCATTTTTGGATACACCGGGTCACGAAGCATTTACCGCTATGCGGGCAAGGGGTGCCAAGGTTACTGATATTGTAATTATTGTTGTAGCTGCCGATGATGATGTTATGCCTCAAACTAAAGAGGCAATTAACCATGCGCAAGTAGCTGGTGTACCCATCGTAATTGCTATCAACAAAATAGATAAAGAAGGAGCCAATCCTGAAAAAGTTAAAGAATCCCTTTCTGCAATGAATATACTTGTAGAAGATTGGGGGGGTAAATATCAGTGTCAACATATTTCTGCTAAAACAGGAGAAGGAATTGATGAACTTCTCGAAAAAGTGTTGCTTGAAGCTGAATTATTAGAACTAAAAGCCGTAGCTGATAAACCAGCTCAGGGAAGTATTATTGAAGCTTCTTTGGATAAAGGTAGAGGATATGTTGCTACGGTTCTTGTACAATCAGGAACTCTTAAAATTGGAGATATTGTCGTGGCAGGAGCTCATCATGGTAGAGTGAAAGCCATGTTTAACCATACAGGAGCTTCTGTGGCTCAAGCAGGTCCTTCAACGCCAGTGCTTTTGTTGGGACTCGATGGAGCTCCACAAGCAGGAGATAAATTTAATGTGCTTGAATCTGATAGGGAAGCAAGGGAAGTTGCCTCTAAAAGAAGTCAGATATTGCGTGAACAAAGTATCCGTACTAAAAAACATATCACTCTTGATGAAATTGGACGTAGGCTTGCCATCGGTAATTTCAAAGAACTTAATGTTATTGTAAAAGGTGATGTGGATGGTTCTGTAGAAGCACTTTCAGATTCTTTATTGAAACTTTCAACACCTGAAGTTCAGGTAAATATAATTCATAAAGGGGTAGGTCAAATATCGGAATCCGATGTGCTGCTTGCTTCTGCTTCTGATGCCGTAATTGTTGGTTTCCAGGTGAGACCTTCTGGAGCTGCCAAGAAAATTGCCGAAACTGAAGAAATTGAAATCAGACTCTATTCTATTATTTATGATGCTATTAACGATGTGAAGGATGCCATGGAAGGTATGCTTGACCCTGAAGTTCAGGAGATAATAACAGGTAATGTAGAAGTAAGGGAAGCTTTCAAAATTTCCAAAGTGGGTACAGTTGCCGGTTGTATGGTTACAGATGGATCTGTTAAAAAGAAGAACCCTATCCGACTGATACGAGATGGTATCGTGGTTTACTCAGGTGAAATGGGTCAATTGAAAAGATTCAAAGAAGATGTAGCCGAAGTGAAAGCAGGGTACGAATGTGGTATCAGTATCAAAAACTTTAATGATATTAAAGAAGGCGATGTGATTGAATCTTACGAACAAAAAGAAGTAAAACGAAAGCTGTAATATCTTTTGATTTAATTCAACGATAAATAGTAGAAACACTAGCAATTTATTTTGCTAGTGTTTTTTTTGTTCCACATAATTACTCCGGCCGTCCTATCCCCTGTTGGTCCGGGGAAATCCCTTGCCCTTGCTTGGTCCGGACGTCCGTCCAGTCCTAAAAACACCCTTATTTGGTTCTGTATGACTTCTGGTCCGGACGTCCGTCCGGTCCTTTTCCCCATCCGGCCCCCGTTTGTCTGGCTGTCCATCCGGTCCTTATTTACAAACCCCCCATTTAACCTTGGTGG
>JAOUKG010000150.1 GCA_029882725.1 Cyclobacteriaceae bacterium | reverse complement strand
AAACACCACAATGGTGCCAATAATAAGCACAATGGATATCGTAAACTGAAAGACAACCATGACTTTTCGTGGAAGGGAGGCAAATCGCCCGCTCTTAAAAGTTCCTTTCAACACCTTCACAGGATTAAAAGATGACAGGTAAAACGCTGGGTAACTTCCAGCAAGAATGCTAGTAGCAATAACAAATGTGAGGATGACAAAGATGAAATAAGAATTACTCCACGGAATTACCATTTTTCTGCTTGCCAATTCATTGAACAAAGGCAAACACAAATCCACCATGGCTATGGCTAATATACAAGAAATGGTCACTACCATCAGCGACTCAATTAAAAACTGCCTAACAAACTGACTGCGAACCGAACCCATCACTTTGCGAATACCCACTTCCTTTAGTCGCTTTTCACTTCGGGCAGTACTCAGATTCATAAAATTGATACATGCCAAAAACAATACAATTGCGCCCACCATGCCAAACATCCATACAAATTGAATTTTTCCACCGATATTTTTCCCATCTTTAAACTCCGCATAGAGATGCCATTTTTCCATTGGGAATAAAAGACCTTCTGGATTCATTGACTTCATATTGTCTGACCCTTTTTGATAGAGCAAACTTTTTATTTTAGACTCGGCTTGCATGAAGGAAGTTTTGTTGTTCAACAGAACAAAGCATTGAAAGGAGATGTCCTCCCAACTATTCATTTGTTTACGTGCTGTCTCACTGGTAGTAAAATAGTAATCCATGGGTAACAACATCTGTACCTCACTAAATTCAGAATTGGAAGGAAAATCTTCATACACTCCTGTTACAATCAGGTCATCCCGATTGTCGAACTTCACAATTTTGCCGATAGGGTGATCACCCACTATAACGTCTGCCAGAGTTTTTGATAGAAAAATGGAATGCATATCCTTTAAGGCATCTGTTTTGCCTTGCAGCATGTGCAATGAAAACATTTCAACAAACCGGGGATCTACAAAAAGACCTGGTTTCGAAAATTTTGATTCTTCATAACCAAGAATATGGTCGGCCTGATAAGATGTCAATGCCACATTTTCAAACTCTGCAAAATTATTTATTAACTCGTCACCAAAAGCAGCAGGTACTCCACTATCGGTAAAAGTATCGCTGCCAAAGATGAGACTATGGTAAACGCTGTACAATCGGTCGTAATTCTTGAACGATTTATTAAAACTAAGTTGGTCAAAAATCCAGAGCCCGATAAGTATCGCCACGGCAATGCCTATAGCCAATCCACTAATATTGATGAGGGAATAACCTTTATTACTTAAAAGATTCCTCCAACCAATTTTAAAATAGCTTTTATACATAGTTGATCAAATTTTGGAAACAATTCACTGGCCTGATTAGTGAAATTTAAAAAAATGTCAATAAGTGATTTGGCTCTTACCATCGCTTTGGAATTGCGGTGGGTTTACCCTCTCATGATTTCGCACATAACAACGTTGTACATTATGGTATTATTATTTTTCTTTCCATCATTCTTTATACCATGATACAAAATAACTATTCGTCGCATTAAACCCGGATTATGTAATAGAAATTCTATTGCATAATCCGGGTTTAATTAATTTGAATCAGTACTGCCATTATAAAAATTAGTCGGCCTTTTTGATAATATGTAATCTTCTGCTTACATCATATCACCCTATCATTTCCGCCGTCAATGGGAACCTGTGCACCCGTGGTTTTGGAAAATGTTTTTCCGAGTAGCTCCACAGTAAGATTGGCTACATCGGCAGAGGTGACTTCCTGGCGCAATATGTTATTGGTTTTGTATTCCTCAACCGACAAACCGTAATGAGTTGCACGGGCGTTGAGAACTTCCTTCGTCCAGATTGCTGTATCATAAACGGCATTCGGATGTACCACATTAATGCGAATTCCTTTTTTGCCCAACTCAAGAGCGGCCACACGCGCCAACTGGGTTAGCCCTGCCTTCGCCACCGAGTAAGCGGCAGCTCCGGGCCCGGGTGCAGGCACATTTTTGGATCCTACTATCACAATTGCAGGATCAATACCCATTTCAAGATAGGGCAAACAAATCGTCAACAATCGTTGGTGGCTTGTCAGGTTTACACTTAAACTTTTATCCCACGTATCAGGATCCATATTGTCCAATGAATAACTTTTGGGGAAAATACCGGCATTGCTTACCACCAAATCCAAACCACCAAAACAGGTAACTGTTTGACTAACCGCGTTTTCCAATTGCTCTGAATCTCTCACATCGCACACTATAGGCAGCACCTCAGAACGGTTAAATATACCCTTTATATCAGGATTTAAATCCAAAACTGCAACTACAGCTCCTTTCTCCACCAAGGCTTCCACACAGGCTTTGCCTATACCGCCCGCTCCACCAGTAACCAGCGCAACTTTTCCCTGCATTGATTTTGGCTGACTTCCTTTTTTAAGTTTTTCCTGTTCCAAAACCCAGTATTCCATTTCAAAAAGATCCTTTTCAGGAAGCGGAGTCCATCCTCCCAAGTGTTCGGCCTGATTGATAGCCTTGATTGTATGTCTGCTTATATCTTCAATAATTTTTACTTCTTTCATACTTGTGCCAAAGGACAATCGGCCCTTCCCAGGCCATATTGCCCAACGAGGATCCGGGAGAAGTTGCACAAGATCGCCTGTATTGTTTTCAGTAAAATAGTTCTCATATTCCTTCACAAAAGCATGAATATCCTCGGCAAAATTTTCAGAAAGAATCACAGGAGCCTGTTTGGTTCGGATAATATGATCAGGTGTAAGTGGACCCCGGGTACCTGCATCAGCCACATTTGATAATTCACTAAATGCCTTCAATGGGGCAGACCCATCAAAACGGGCCAATGTAGGGGTTTTCCGTATTGCCGATATCTGCTTCCGAATCTTTGCAACTTGCAGAGGTTCTACAGTTCCCAATTCTTCTCCCGAAATATCCAGTGCTCCTTTTTCTATTAAATATTTTTCTGCCCTTGAAACAATGTCGATCATCATATCATAACTTTTCTTTGGGTCATGATTAAAGGTAAAAACCCCATGATTCAATAGAATCATCCCCTCGTAATCGTTCCAATTTATATCTCTGGTCATTTTATAAATTTCCCTGGCAAGGATAAATCCGGGCATCACATAAGGCACAATGATAACCTTGTTGCCATATATTTCACGAATCTTTTGCTCTCCATTAGGTGTGTTGGAAATGGTTACTACAGCATCGGCATGCGTATGGTCCACAAAAGTAAAGGGTATAATAGCATGCAATACGGCCTCAACAGAAGGGTTTGGAGCCGAAGGGTTGGTCATGGCCATTCTCTGATAGCGAACCATCTGAGGATCGTTCATCTCTTCCAGTTCAGCCATTTTAAGAAGCATTTCCTGTTTTACAGGTGCAAACCCGGCTGCTTCAATAGTAGCCAAATCCCATCCGCTTCCTTTAACATAAAGAATCTCCTCCTCTTCACCGAAAATATTGGTTTCCTTAATCTTGACAGATGTATTCCCACCACCATGCAATACAAGGTCTTCTTCCTGGCCTAATAACCGCGAAGTATACACCCTCAGCTTTAGTAAGTCGTTATTCAATTTTTCCGCTTCCGATTCGTTCCAGAGATTTTTCATTTACAAAATGTTTTTGTTGCTATTTATTATCAGGGATTTTTCCTGCCCCCTTTTCACAAATATATTAAATGTTGTTAATACAATTCATAAATCGAAATTAATCTGACAAATTAGGAATTACGAAGTAGATACAGAGATGAATTCAGCTTCAGGAGTGATTACTTTGCTGCGCAGTAGGTTGTTTGGTAAAACCCAGGTTCAATAAGGTTTGTCTTCAATATCCTATTACAATTTAAAAAACTCGGATTTTACGAACCTTTCGAAGGTTTGGAACCTTCGAAAGGTTTCGTAAATCTCGGTGATTTTAAACAAAACAACCGTTTTTAAACGTTTAATTTTTTTTATAAAAAATAAATTTATTGGATGATTAGAATGTCGCTGAAATCCCTACTGTTTTCCCATCCTATAGGGATGACTGTTTTGTATTATTTTATGGGTTGAAAAATGTATTTTGGATCAAAAGGCACTCCAAACTTTTGAAGAAACTCTCTGTATTCCTCAAAAAACGATCTCTTTTTATGGTGTTTCTTTTGGTTCATAACATAATTGCAAACCTGTTGGACCTGACTGTGACCGTAAGAAAAAGCGCCATAACCCTCTTGCCATTGAAATCTTCCTTTTACATAACCTGTCTTTTTTATCCATTCGGAAGATTCTCCTTTGTGTGTAGGTACTTTTTAACTTGTTTATAAACATTCCGTCCCTAACGGGACGGGCTTACAATGATTTATTCTTTTTACAAACATATAATCCCTACGGGATAAAACTTGCCTTATAAACGTTGAATGTAAGGTGAATTTCGTGTGTTCAGAACTTACCTGTTCACGGTTTTACCGTCACCAAGGGATGATATGTTTGCAGAAAGTCATCGCAACAATAAACCGCCCCATTAAGAATGATACGTTTGCGGAAAATCATCGCAACGATGAACCATCCCTCTTAGGGATGATATGTTTGTAGAAAAATATTGCATAAGTGAACCGTCCCGTAGGGACGGAATGTTTTTTTACAACATTCCGATATCTGCTTATGGGGAAATATTACCTTTTTTTCACTTTCATTACGCCCTGATTAAGACCTCAATAAACAATAACGATTCAACTAATTTTACGACTTCGGAAGAACGCAAAGAATACTCAACCCTCTCAAGAAAGCGTTAATTTGGCTTAACCCGGGTCAAAAAATCGCCTACTAAATTTCTCACCTCCCGGGTATGTTTATCATTATCAATATATCGGGAAGTAACTTCATTCAGTTGACTGTTCGGGATCTTACTTGCATAAATTTCGCCAAACTTCAGCGGATGCAATGGATCATCGTGATTGACTATAATAAGGGTGGGAACATTGATACTGTTAAGACTATCCAACGAAGGGAACGGAACATCATTAACCATATTTCTTAATACCTTCGGGGTATCGACCAGTTGATCCCTGGAAAATAAGCCCATCACCGAAGCAGCAGCAAGAGGAAGAATTTTCTTCATTTCTTGATATGAATCAGTAAGTTCAAATTCATCTGCTCCTTTTCCCTGTTCAATATAATCAGCAACTTCAAGCAAAATTTCCAGGTTTTCGGGTGTACCATAATCCAACCAGGCAGGACGAACCAGTACCAGTCCTTTTACCTTTTCAGGAAAACGCAAAGCCATTTGTACCGAAAGAGCAGAGCCCATGGAAATACCACCAAACACAGCCTGGTGGATCTTTTCTTTATCAAGAACACCCACAAGATCATCTGTATATTGCCGAAATGAAGGAGGTTCAGAAATATTATAAGAAGACTTTCCATGCCCGGGGCAATCCATGGAAATGAGTTGGATACCATTTAGTCCAGCAAAAATACTTTGGGCCTGACCAAGTTCGGCGCCCAGGCCGTGTTGAAAAACGAAAGGAATTCCTTTTCCGGTTATCTTATAGTTGATACTTTCATTCATATTTTTTACTTATTAAAAAGTAGGAATATAGGAATAATATTGCACTGGAAACATAAACGGGCAAGAGAATAATCGGTATTTATATCAAACTGTGGTTTAATTTGAGGGCATAAGTAATTATTATTTCCCATCATCACTCCCCAAACACATTTTTTAAAACCAAATCTCTCACTTCGGTGGGTTCAATGGCCGATTTCATGTCAAAATTACCCATTATAACCGGCATTTCCTCTTCTGGAACATCTATCCTACCATGTGATCCCTTTACTAGCGAAGCATCGAGCGGGATCAGGTCCATGAGTACTCTGAATCCCAATTTTTTCTTTACTAATTTGAACATTGCGCGGGGCATAATCATTTTTTTCCTGGGATCGAAAAACATTTCTACAGGATCGTACCCGGGCTTGTCGTGTATAGCAACGGTTCGTGCATAGTCAGGAGCTTTTTCATCGTCGAGCCAATGGTAATAGGTAAACCAGCTGTTGTTGTCTGCAATGGCTACCAGCTCTCCGGCACGTTCATGATCCAAATGGTAACTTTTCTTGCTTTCTTCATCTAATACTTGTGAAATCCCCGCCGTTTCCTCAAGTAATTTTTTCACAAAAACGAGTTTATCTGGGTTATTTACATATACATGGGCTATCTGATGATCGGCCATTGCAAAGGCATCACTGGCGCCCACATCGGGAAATTCCAGCCCTCGCTCTGTGCGTATGCTAAGCAAACCGTTTTGTCTCAACACTCTGTTTATATGGATAGGGTGATCCACTTCCGATATGCCATACTCCGACAACAAAAGAACGGATGTTCCCGCTTTTTCAAAATAATTAACTAATTCTTCAACCACTTTGTCTATTTGCTGTAAATCTTTTTTTACCTGATCAGATTCGTGGGCATATTTTTGCAAACAGTAATCAAGATGTGGCAAGTAAACAAGTGTAAGGGTGGGGTTGTATTTAGAATGAACCTTTATCGAGGCTTTTGCAATCCATTGACTTGATTTAATAGTTGTGCGTGGGCCCCAAAAATCAAACAAAGGGAAAGTTCCCAATTCATTTTGTAGTTCATCCCGCAAATGAGCAGGGTAAGAGTAACAATCCGGGTTTTTCCTTCCATCTGCCAAATATTGGGGT
>JAOUKG010000149.1 GCA_029882725.1 Cyclobacteriaceae bacterium | reverse complement strand
GGGAATCTCAACAGATACTCGTGCTATTCAATCGGGTAATTTATTTTTTGCTTTAAAAGGCCCCTCGTTCAATGCCAATGCACTGGCTTCCGAAGCCCTTTCCAAAGGGGCAATGTATGCAATTGTAGATGAGGAGAGTTATGTCCTGGGAGAAAAATATATTTTGGTAGACGATGCATTGCAAACGCTCCAGGAGTTAGCCAGGTACCATCGTTCTTTATTTAAAGGAACAGTATTGGCGCTAACGGGGTCAAACGGCAAAACAACTACAAAAGAATTGATTAATGCTGTTTTAACTACAAAATATAACACCATTGCTACCATTGGAAATCTCAATAACCACATTGGTGTGCCACTAACTTTGCTTAGAATTAAGGACGACACGGAGATTGCCATTATTGAAATGGGAGCCAATCATTTAGGCGAAATCGCTGAGTTATGCACCATTGCAGACCCTGATTGTGGATTAATTACCAATATTGGAAAGGCACATATAGGTACTTTTGGAGGGTTTGAAAATATTGTTCGGGCCAAAAGTGAATTGTATGATTACCTGATTAAAAAAGAAGGTTCCATTTGGTTGAATGTTAATGATTCTGTTTTGAAAGCCATGAAACACAAAATTTCTGAACCATTAACTTATCCCTGTAATGACTGCTATTTATCTGCAGAGTTGAAAAAGAATGATCCTTATTTAATTTATACTTCTGAGGATGGGGAAGAGGTTTTGACTCATCTGGTAGGAAGCTACAATTTCAATAATATCGCTGCAGCTTTGGCTGTGGGCAAGTATTTTAATATATCATCAACGGTTGGCAATGCGGCTATAGCCGGGTACATTCCGACCAACAACCGTTCGCAAGTAATAGAGAGGTTGGGCAATCATATTATTATGGATGCTTATAATGCCAATCCAAGCAGTATGGAAGCCGCATTGAAAAACTTGGCTTCAATAACTACTTCCCTCACCAAGACGGTTATTTTGGGAGATATGTATGAATTGGGAACAGAAGAGGCCGCTGAACACAGGAAGGTAGGGGCTTTGGTCAGGGAATTGGGATTAAAAGGGATATTTGTTGGAAAATTAATGCAGGAAGCGGCCAAGGCGAATGAGGATGCACTCTATTTTAGCACGATTGCAGATCTTACAACATATCTTAAGGAGCACCCATTCAAAAATGAATGGATCCTCCTCAAGGGTTCCCGAGGGATGAAAATGGAGACAGCCCTGGAATTTATTTAGCTTCTGTTGGCAAAGTAAAACATAAATAAGAATCGCCCGAAGGAGTTCCCATTTTGCCGCCACCGGCTGCAATTACCACATATTGTTTTCCATTTACAGAATATACTGATGGAGTAGCATAACCACCGGCCGGCAATTTGGTTTCCCACAATAATTCCCCTGTATTTTTATCGAAAGCTCTGAACATTTCGTCTTTGGTAGCGGCAATAAATACCAAACCACCCTTGGTTACTGCAGGGCCGCCATAGTTTTCTGTTCCGGTAGGAGCCATCCCTTTTTCTGTGAGTTCAGGAAGTTCACCCAGATTTACTTTCCATACAAATTCACCTGTATTGAGGTTTATGGCATTTAGGGTACCCCATGGCGGTTTAATTGCAGGATAACCATTTTGATCTAAAAACCGATTATAGCCTGTAAAAGTATATGGAATTTCCCCAGTCGTTAAATCGCCTACTGGTTCTTTCATATCCTGCTCAATCTCAAATACATAGGCCAAAATTGCCTTTTTTTCCACCTCTTTTAGTTGTTTAAAAGAAGGCATAAATCCCTTACCGGTATTGAGTTGATTCATTGCAGAGTCGATAGTAATACGATCTTTCACATTAACGAGCGATGGGAAAGTTCCTGCCACATCGCCTTTCCGTTCAATACCGTGGCAGCTTGCACAATTTCTTTCGTATAATATTTTACCCGGATTTATTACTTCGTTGGTATCTCTTTCCACAGGCTTCATGGTGAGTATCCAGGGCATTTCGTTGGCATTGACATACAATGTGCTGCTTTCGGGATCATAGGCAGCACCGCCCCATTCTCCCCCTCCATCAAAGCCGGGAAAAACCACAGTTCCTTCCACTGAGGGAGGAATAAACTGTCCGTCACTCCTAATATGTTGGAAAATACTATCCACATAGGCATGAGCTTCTTCAGAAATATCCGTGATGTCCGACCTGTCAAAACGCTGACGGGCAAAAGGAGCTGGTTTTAAAGGTAAAGGCTGAGTAGGCCAGGTTTCTTCTCCCTGGAGGTCTGATTGTGGGTACTCTTTTTCTTCTATAGGAAACAACGGTTCGCCAGTTTCCCTGTCAAGTACAAATACAAATCCGGATTTAGTAATTTGCGCCAGTGCATCAACCATTTTTCCGTCTTTTTCAATTGTGACCAAATTGGGAGCACAAGGCAGATCACGATCCCAAACGTCATGATGTACTGTTTGATAATGCCAAATATATTTTCCTGTTTTCGCATCAAGGGCCAGAATACAATTGGCATATAAATTTTCCCCTTTTCTGTTTCCACCATAAAAATCGAACGCCGCAGAACCGGTAGGAATATAAACAATTCCTCTTTTGGTGTCTAAACTCATGCCTGCCCAGGAATTGGCTCCACCCACCGTTTTCCAGGCATCTTCGGGCCAGGTTTCGTATCCGGGCTGACCGGGTTTGGGTATGGTGTGGAAAACCCATTCCAATTTACCCGTTTTTACATTGAAAGCACGGATATGTCCGGGAGCACCACCAGGACCTTCTGATACACGTGAACCCAGGATAAATATATCGCCGAAAATTATTCCGGGTGAAGTGGCTGCAACAAATTGATCCGGAGAAGAGAGATCCAATCCTTCCAACATGCTCACTTTCCCACCATCTCCAAATTCAGAAACCATTTCTCCATTCGAAGCATTGAGAGCGACAATGATCTTGCCATGGGTGTATATTAATCTTCTATCGTCTCCGTTTTCCCAATACGTTATACCCCGTTTCGCCTCCATACCAGGGTTGTGTTCAAGATCCAATCGTGAAGACCACAACTCTTTGCCTGAGGCTGCATCAAGCGCAAAAACAGTCAGATTAGGAGAAGTACCGTAAAGTATCCCATCAATAATTAGAGAGTTAAACTGTATTTGAGACCGGTTGTTTTCACTTTTCCCTCCAGCGTGGTATTCCCATGCTACAGTAAGATTTTTCACATTTTCGGGAGTGATTTCGGAAGCTGAGGAATATTGCATTGCCTCATTATTGCCCCGATATACAGCCCAGTTGGCCCCATTATTATCCGTTTGAGGACTGCAGGAAATAATTAACAAAAGAAATGAGAAGCCTATTGAATAAAGTGCTTTTTGCATGACATTGAGATTAGAATTCAAAAATAGCGATTTCTACTTTTAGATTTGTTCCATTAAAAAGAGAAATAGCCCTGTGATAGAAATAGTATGGGGTTAATTGATGAAAAAACTTAAATGCATAATTAAAATCAACATTCTTATTTTCAGTTTTTATTAAAGCGTTCAAGTGCATGAAGCTGGTGGGGAAAATTGAAGGAAGACTAAAAAGGGCAAAAGCCAAACTAAAATGCCAATGCAAGTTTCAAAAAAATCAAGTATATTCATCACACCACGATGCAAAAGTAGGTACTTATCGACAATACTTAACCTAGCAATAACGTTGAAATTGAAGATCAGTTGGTAAGAGACTCACGGACAAAGCTCTTCCCAACTGATCTTTTATGTAGCCCTAATTATCTACTTAAATCTTTAATCTGATGAAACTAAAAAAACTTGTTACACAAAATATTCACTGGCTATTGATATTACTATTAATTACGCCAACTTTCAATGGCGCAACGGCCCAAAACAAGACATGGTTCGGAGTGGAAAGCGGATTTGCCAATGATCTTTACTCATTAACAGATAATGGTGGTTACATAAAGAAGGCAATTCTGGATAATGCGCCCTTCGGCCTGTTTGTAAGGCAGGAATTTAAAAAGAATTTTTTCTTCGAAACAGGAGTTATTATAAAATATTACCAGGAAGGATATGGTTTAAATATCTATCCAGATTGGTGGGGGTGGTCAACTTCATATTCGGCTGATCCTTCGTGGATCTTCCCATTGCGTTTTGGAATAAATATACCCATTTGGAAAGACAGAATAGAATTTTCCCCTATGTCCGGATATGTAATTGGTGCTTACAATTCGTTTTCTTCAATGTATGGCAATCATAGTTACGATGCCACAACTATTGAAATCCTAATGAAAGAAAATCCTAACATAACAAGGGTTATTTCACAGATACAAATGGGTGGAAGTTTTGATATTACACTTTTTAAGGAATTAAAGTTTACAATTGGAGCTTCTTATTATTTAGGGTTCAATAAAATCAGGCATTTAGACATATCCTACACAGTCAACAATAATAACACCTATACAGGGACATTTATCAGCAAAGGCAGTTTCTGGTACGTTCACACGGGTTTAAGGTACCCTGTTAGTAATATTTGGAGTAAAGGATAGATTTAAAGATTCAAAACCATTGTAATTCAATTCCCTGCCCTTTCTATTATGAATTAGAGATTTTTACAGATTAACGATTATCTATAGCCTTTTAAGGCTCAAAATTTTAGTTTGGCAGAAATACATCTGTTTTTCAATATTGACTCATCAAATTTGCAGGCTCAAACCAACAAAGTGATTTAATATTTTCTTCAAAATACCTTTTGGCTACATAGCATTTTAAAAGATCTTATAGTTTCTGGTAATTGTATAGCTAAAGCTATTTTGAATGAGGTATTTATAAGTTTTATAGTATGCGTATAAATAAGATAAATTCCCTGCTAATAGTTTCCAGCTTGTTTCTAGCCTTTTGCGAAAGCCCAAAAAAGGAAGTGGAAGAACAAATTAATGACAGTACTACTGTCGAAATAACCGAACCCTTAGTGACTTCTGAAAGAATAGTTGAAAATGTTGAAATCGATTCACTCCTTTTAGAAAAAGAAGTTTTAGAAGATACTGTGACAGAAGTTATCCTTGTTCCCGAAGACAAAGATCTTTCGGTGCAATTGTTTGAAATTGAGAAGGACAAAATCAATTTTTCAAGAGAACAAGATCAATTGTTGAAAGTGTCTTTTAACTATAGTGCTCCACATATAGAAAAAAATGATGTGTGGTATTTTAATGATGATAATGAAATTTTGTTTTTTGAAAGCACAGAAAAGCGCGATGGAAATGTAGAAGGTTCTACCTTTGTTTCTTATGAGAATAAAAATATAGACTCCTACACCAGTAAATCTAAAAAAAGTGAGGTAGAGGAAATTTCAGTTTGGAACAAAAGCTTTGATCAGGCAATAAAAATAACAAGAATGTGGACCGAAAAGACTGAAAGAGTGGAATATATAAAACCTATATTTCCAATTAATGAATTCAAAACAAAGCTTCCAAAAAAACAAGATTTTACCTACAACAAAAACTTTATTTTTTCCAAAAAAGAGGAAGTACCAGGTGAATTTCAAGATGTAGTTGTAACCAAAATAACAGTGGATAGTCTTTTATTTGAACATATTTATTAATTGGTTTTGAATTAAAACAGGTTTTAAATTTGTAGTGATGATCCGACTCTTTTTCGTAATTCAAAATTTAGATTATACATTGTTTATAATTCTATAACCTTAAATACTATTTCAGAATAGTCGAAGCGTTCGTAGAGTACACCTAATGTATTTTTATTTAATTGAACCAAGTCAGAATAGGCTGTCCAGGTTGAGTAGTTTCCTTCCTTATGATTTTTACTTCCGTCAATATAATACGTTTTCTTCTTCCATGACTCACCGTTATTTACACTCAGCCTAAGTGTAAGGTCGTCTCGCTGAATTGTATGGGCATTGTTTATAAAAGCAAGTAAGGATTCACTTTTGCTGCCATTTAAGGCCAGAATACTTCCCTGACAAACAGGATCAGGCAATTGATTGTCAAAATAAACAGTATCCCATGCAAATCCTCCGCTGTTGCTTATTGCAATTATTCTCGACCGTACATTTCCTTGTTGGTTCCGAATATTCATCATTAATTTTCCTTCACCTATTTCAACAGCCATTGCCTCGTTACTCCCTTCTAACTCAACTTTTTCGCTGATTTTAAATGTTTTACCATGATCGTCAGAAAAGAAACCATGGGAAAAATAGTCTCTGAATTCTTCTTGTGGAGGCCCTTCTGAATGATTTGCAGCAATGTAAATTCGACCTTTATAATCGCCCGTCTGCAACTGAATGGCATGACCGGGTGTATTGGCATAGCTTCTCCAGTCTTCGGGAAACCTATAGGCTAGGTTATAATCAGGATTATTAGGCCGATGGACCCATTGGGTAATATTTGTTGGTTCTGACCAGGATTTTCCTCCATCTTCAGAGGTGCGATACAACACTTCTCTGACTCCTAAACCCAACCGATTGTTGTACTCACTTTGATTTCCAGTATTATAAAAAAGGAATATTCTACCTTGTGGAAATTGAGGATCTAACAGATCCACTACGGGGGCAGGGTTACCCGCCTGAAGTTCATTATTATCGGCTACAACTTGTATAGACGACCAGGATTTACCCCCATCCTGACTTTTTTTCATTACGATGTCAATGTTTCCAAAATCGTTGGAACCATGAACCCGCCCCTCGGCAAAAGCCAGTAAACTCCCATCAGG
>JAOUKG010000148.1 GCA_029882725.1 Cyclobacteriaceae bacterium | reverse complement strand
GGGGAATTAATCACTTCTCTTGCCAAGGAACAGGGAGTGAATATTTATCCCGTCGATTCTGAACATTCAGCTATATTTCAATGTCTTTCAGGGGAATTTCACAATAAAATTGAAAAAATTATACTTACAGCTTCGGGAGGTCCCTTTCGGGGAAAAGACCGAAAATTCCTGGAAAGTGTAACCAAAGAACAAGCTTTGAAGCACCCTAACTGGACCATGGGGGCGAAAATTACTATTGACAGTGCTACGTTAATGAACAAAGGATTGGAAGTAATTGAAGCAAAATGGTTGTTTGGAATAAAAAATGAGCAAATAGATGTAGTTGTTCATCCTCAATCCATAATTCACAGTATGGTACAATTTGAAGATGGTTCAATTAAGGCCCAAATGGGATTACCAGACATGAAATTACCAATTCAATATGCCCTTGGATACCCAAACCGAATAAAGAATACCTTTCCACGTTTTGACTTCCTGAATTACCCGGAGTTAACATTTGAGCAACCCGACAGCCAAACTTTTCGTAACTTAGAGTTATCATACGAGGCATTGAAATTAGGAGGGAATTTGCCGTGCATTCTCAATGCGGCGAACGAAATCGTGGTAGATGCGTTTTTAAAAGATAGGATAGGATTTTTATTTATGTCGGATATTATTGAAAATTGCATGGCCATAGTGAGCCAGATTCAAAATCCGACATTGGAAGATTATATTGCAACAGATAAAGAAACAAGAATTAAAGCAGAAGAACTTATAAAATGATGGATATAGTAGTAATGGTTGCTCAGATTTTACTGAGCCTTTCGATTTTAGTTGGATTACATGAGATGGGGCATTTGTTGGCCGCAAAAATGTTTGGGATGCGGGTAGAACAATTTTCAATTGGTTTCCCTCCCAAGTTATTCAAATTTCAATATGGTGAAACAGAATATGCTTTTTCAGCGATACCACTGGGTGGTTATGTGAAAATATCAGGAATGATTGATGAATCCCTGGACACTGAAAAGCTAAAAGAAGATCCTGAACCCTGGGAATTCAGGTCAAAACCTGCCTGGCAACGACTTATAGTTATGTTGGGTGGAATTGTTGTCAATGTAATTACAGGGATAGTTATATTTATCTTAATTACTTATACCTGGGGCGACAGTTACATTTCAAAGGATGCCATCAATGACAATGGTGGAATTCATGCTTTAGAACTAGCAAAACAAATAGGTCTACAAACCGGTGATAAAATATTAAAAATCAATGGCAAGGAATTCCAGGACTCTCAGGATATTATCAATCCTCAGTATCTTTTGGATGAAAAACCTTTTTATACTGTAGAACGAGGTGGCGAACTTGTTGATATTACCATACCCGGTAATTTTATTGAATATTTTAGTGATGAAAATGTTCAATTTTTCAATATTCGAACCAGATTACTTGTAGATTCTATACAAGAAAAATCATTGGCAGATAAAATTGGGATTAAAAAAGGGGACAAAATTATAGAGGCCAACGATACTCCTGTTCAATTTCAAGACGAATTGGCTGAAGTGATGAATACAAGAAACATGGATACATTATCCTTGAAAGTAGATAGAAAAGGGAGTGTTATTTCTTTGATCAATTATTTACCCAAGGATTCTACAAAAATTGGGATTTATATGGATAATTCATATTTGAAAAAATACGAAAATGTTCAGGAATATTCTCTTTCCCAATCCATACCATTAGGAACAAGTAAAGCCTTTGGTATTGTATTTCTTCAAATTAAAGCCTTTGGTAAAATGTTCAGTGGAGATTTAAATGTTAGAAAATCTTTATCCGGTCCTATTGGAATTGCCGAGGCTTATGGCAGGAATTGGGAATGGCCTAGATTTTGGAGGTTAACAGGCTTATTAAGTATGGTATTGGCATTTATGAATCTTTTGCCCATACCAGCACTTGATGGTGGGCATGTCATGTTCCTTACTTCAGAAATAATTTCCGGAAGAAAACCTTCAGATAAATTCATGGAAATGGCCCAAAAAGTAGGAATGATAATTCTTTTAGGATTGATGGTGTTTATTTTCGCCAATGATATCCTGAAACAGTTCGGAATTTGATAATCTGAGATAATTAACGATAACTAAGTATTTTATTAACTTCGGGTTGAAGTAATTCTGCCCAACGTTTATAACCTTCCAAAGTTAAATGAACCCCGTCTTTTGCATAAAAGGTGGGGTTTAATTTTTTATCGGCAGTTAGAAACTCGCTATAAAACTTTCTATATGTAACAAAATCACCCCAAGTGGCTTTTTCCATTTTAGCATGTACATCTTCAAACTTTTTTCTCCAGGGGTGGTTTGCCTCTATGCCTACCGGAAGAGGTCCCAAAATTAAGATCTTAGTGTCTGGCATAGTCCTTTCTACAAGAGCAACCAATTTTTGAATCCCGTTAAAAACATTCTCGGCAGACTCTTCCGGAAAATCATTGACTCCAGCGGTAATTACAATCAACCTGGGGTTTCCTTTCACAAATTCACCATCTGTTATTCTGAACATCATCTGTCCAATTCTATCGCCAGAGATACCGGCATTCTCCCAGGGATATTTTGAAAAAGCAGACTGGAAAACATTTCCCCCAACAGGGTTTTGCAATAATGTTCTTCCCCCTCCAATGCCTTGGGTAATTGAATTACCCAGAAAAATAATATGAGGAGAAGTAGTTTTGATTCTCGCTGATATTTCCCTGTGGTTGTCCCACCAATCAGCACCTGATTTCCACCCCGCTGCAGACCTGAATTCAAACCCTGCAGAAGGAATCTCGGCAAAATTTATCGGGTAACCTGTATGATCCAGGATAAACCCTGACAATTCAGAAGGATCCTCTAAACCAAAAGACTCAAAAACACCTTCCTTAGGGTGCTCTGTTGTCAATTTTTCCACAGCATTGACAGACAAAAACTTCTTTATATTTTCTTCAGGAACAATTTTTCCATTTAATTTTGAATAAACCACGAAAAACGGAATTTGGTTTTCATTCCATTTTTCAAGAGAGTTCACGGGGCTGAACATAAAAGGCTCTTCTTTTTTGCTGTTTTTTATACCGTGAGCCCTTAAAACTTTTTTCCTAATGTCTATTTCTTCCGATGCCTTTTTGGTTCCCCCCGGCCAACTATTTAGATCAAGAAGTGGTTCATCAAGATAGATGGCCTTTATCTTATCTTTATTGTTTACTGACCAATTCATCGCTTCAAGACTTCCAATACCATAACTTTCTATAGACACTTTCTTGTCCATTCCCCCCTTCGTCATGAAATCATATAAGCGAAACCACCTGTCTTCGGCCTCAGAATTTCCAAACAGACCCTCTGTATCGATATAGGCAACATGAATACCTCGCTGCAATAACTGTTGGTCCAGGTCCGTATAATCACCCCAATGACCAGACCTCCAAATCCAGGGTCTTCCTAAGGCAGTATGTCGGGGGCTAACCAGCTTACAAGACCAACCAAACAATTCGAAATCGTATTGAGTGTAACCGTGAAAGTTTGATTTGGTATTTTCTAATCCGGTTTGATATATAATATTAAAATCATGTTCCGACCTATAATTCAGTATTTCATAGATGTTTCTTGCAATTTTATTAGCTCCAATGGCTGATAAGTTAATGTTATCTGCATAATTAGCCCCGCCACTGGAAAGTAAGGAATAAATGTTTACAATTTCTGAAGATGTTGAAAATGCCACCTCCTCAATTGCCGGCATTATTGTGTTTTTTATTACCCTGTTATCCAGAGTCCCAAAAGTATCAAAGCTTGGTGCGGGGGTTAAAACGATGGTTCGAAGTGCAGTGGGCAGATTAAAATACCTGAACACCATTTCCTTATAATCTTTCACAAAATTCACTTCCTGACCGTTGCCAGTTATTTTTGCTTCCTCCAAACCAAAACTAAAAATGATAATCTCAGGTTCAAAATCGAGTGAAGCCTGATATTGAGCGGACTTCCTAAATGATTTTTCATCATCTTTATAGATTGTTGATCCTTCAACCCCGAAATTACGAACCAAATAATTGTCTCCAAGAATTCGTTGAAGTTGTGCGGGGTAGGAATTTAATTCCCTTTTATTAATTCCTGTTCCGTAAGTAAGGCCATTTCCTATACAAGCAACCCTAATTTGCTGGGCAAAAGAAATAGTACAAAAAAACAGCCCGATACTTAATGCAATAAAAAATTTATTCATATTAAAATAAAATTCAGTGGACAAATGTGATGCCAATCTTGCTAAAATGCAAATATATTGTTTTATCGACGTCTACAATTGACAGTTTCGACAAGTGAACACCAATTGACTTAAACATTCTATTTCAAACAAAAATGACACAAAATCGATATATCACACCCCCCTTAACCAGGGTTAATATATTCAATTTGTGTCATTTATAAAAACCTTATATTGTTGAATAAAAAATGGGCTCTCTAGAATTCAATTGGCACTTCCACAATTGTAGAATCCCAATAAAAATTCATTGTACCTGATTTTCCTTTGGAGGAAAACATAATTGTGAAATTTTCTACAACGTCTTTATTTTCGGAAACTGGAACTGTAATACGCAATACATCCTTATCTTCTTTGTATGAATAAGCTCCCCAACTGTATTTTTGGGTGTTTAATATGATTGTCCAGGAATCTTTTTCAGGAATAGCAAAAAGTGAATACACACCTGCTTTTACCTCTTTTCCTCCAACTTTCACATCTTTGAAAAATTCAATTTCTGTGGTTTCATTGGCTCCTACTCTCCATACTTTTCCAAAAGGAACTAATTTCCCAAATACCTCTCTGTCTTTTTTCGCTGGTCGGCTGTATAAGACACGGGCCACCGGGCCATCTCCGCCGTCATGGGCATAATTATGAGGTAAGTAGGAAACATCCAATGTGCTTTTGTCAACTCCTGGTAATTTTTGACCAAAAGAGTTGAAAGATGTAAGCACACCTAATACAAATAGCGTTCTGATTATGTTTTTCATAAGTTTTATTTTTCCACTAAAATAACAAAAAATATCTACGTTTCTTCCTAATTGTGACTAATTAGCAAATAGCCGACAAATTTTTCACCCCAAAGAAAAGCACAGAACATTCCGTCCCTAACGGGACGGGTTACTATTACCCTGATATTCTACAAACATCAAAATCCCTACGGGATGAAAAAGAAGGTTCACTATTTCTTTGATATTCTACAAACATCAAAATCCCTACGGGACTAAAAAGAAGGTTCACTATTTCTTTGATATTCTTTAAACCCGGTTTATGCAATAGACTTCGTCATGAGGGTCAAAAAGGTAAAAAAGATGCGTGAAAAGGGGGATTTTGGCACGGAAACATAGTAACCATTATGGTGAGTACCAAAATCGACCTTCTTGCGCATATTTGAAGCGTTTTTGATCCGTAATAGAATGTCTATTGCATAATCCGGGTTTAATGCCGTTAAGTTAAGGTGACTATCACTTGATTTTGACCCCCGTAGGGCGGTCACCTACTAATAACACCGTCTCGAAGACGCGGTAAAGTGATGTGATTATACAATCGACCCTGTAGGGGTCGCCCAATGAAGATTCAAGACCAAAATTGATTACATGACGATTTAGGCGACCCCTTCAGGGTCGATTGTCGCTTCGTGTCTTTTTCCCCGGGTCAAATTTCCGACTTGTCGGAAATTTGACCCGGGGTTATTCTTGGGTGACCCTTACAGGGTCATTGGTACAGCTGAGAATTGGTAATTACTACAATTTTAATGCTGCTTTCCTCTTAACTTAACGGCATTAAATCCGGGTTAAACATCGAAATATCTACGGGACAAAAAAATAGTGGAAATTACATTTCCCTCTATATTTTTGTTTTTCAGCACAAATGGTGGCGGTGTAACATGAATTGACCTATACCATTATTTTCCCAAAACCCTGGCCAGCCCTTACCATTTCAATTCGGGTAGCAATTCGTTCTTTAAGGGCACTCACATGCGAAATTACCCCAATGGTTTTATTGGTTTCAGATTGGAGGATTTCCAATGTTGTCAATACTTGCTCCAATGCATCGGGATCCAGGGTTCCAAACCCCTCATCAATAAAGAGGCTTTCAATGTTTACATTTCTGCTCGCCAAGTCTGACAAACCTAATGCAAGAGATAAACTAATAAGAAAACTCTCTCCCCCACTTAATGTCTTTACCGATCGCCTTTCCATTCCCATATCCTGGTCTAACACAATAAGGTCATCATCCTCACTTTCTCCCGGTAAGGCCAGGATATACCTGTTTGTGAGAGTTGTTAGCCGTTTATTCGCCAAAACAGTGAGATGTTGCAGTGTAAGTTGTTGTGCAAAAGTTGAAAACCGTTTTCCCTCCGAATCTCCAATAGCCTCCTTCAACAATACCCATTTTTCGTTTTCCTTTTGCTCCTTTTTGTAGAGGTTATCCAAACGTTCCAATTCCTGAAGTCTGTCTTTCTGAATGGAATAGGTGGTTAAAAGTTCGTCTCTTTCTGATTGACAGATTCTCATTTTTTCATTTACCCGGGAATAATTTATAGAAAGGGCATCCCGGTCTTCTTTGGGTTCGTCTTTCTTATACTCCTTAAGTTCCTCTTCAAGCGTACTCACCGACTCTTCCCAACGGGACTTTTTATCCAGTAAATTTCTTTCTTCCTGCTGTATTTTTTGATACTCCACCGCAGTAAGAACGGATGAAAAAGCCT
>JAOUKG010000147.1 GCA_029882725.1 Cyclobacteriaceae bacterium | reverse complement strand
TACGCTGATAACGTGTCATCAAATATCCGGAAGTAGCGTTATCCTCTGCGGGCAGTTTACTCCCATTAAAAAGTGTTATTAATTGAATTAATTTATGAAAATCAACACCTTTTACATGTTGTAATTCATAGGGAGAAAGAAGCGGTCTGTTTTCTTCAATAAAATCAATTACATTTTTAATTTCATTTGCATTAAAAATATTGAGTGATAAAAGTGAAATACTATCTAATTTATTAACATCTTCAATTAAAAGATCAACCGGGCTTAGATTCTGTTCAAGTGCACTTATATCTGTAGATTCTACTCCTGAATTATCAATAAAAAACTCTTCCTGTGAAAAAACAGATGTGTAATTTAAACAAACTACCATAATCAAAATAAACCGTACCTGACGTTCCATTGGTGTGAGCCTCCTAATAGAAAATGTTGAAAATAGTGATAGAAAAACATGTATCTGGATTTTTTAAATCCAATCCCAGTTTTAAAAGATTGACTCAATAGCATTACTCCCCCTTCGAAAATCAATGAATCACGGGGTTTATAAAGCATATTAAAAACTATAGATGCCGGAGAGTAAATTGTTTTATTCCATTCAACATTCAGAATACATTGTCGGGAAACTAAAAAATACAAAGACTGCACAACCGAAACTGGTTTTTGGACCTCTCTTCCCATTACAGGTTGAAGTATTCCATTCAACCTTGTTTCAATTAATAATAATCTATGGGGTTTCATCCAAACTCCAGCATCAATATTGAATACTCGTTGCACCTTAGGTCCCAAATGATCTTCCTGATATCTTAATCGGATACCAAAAGATGAAAATCCAGAGGAAAATGCAACAGATGTATCCAAGGCACGAGTATTAAACTCAGTAATACCAAACCTATAAAACCTCAAAGAAAATGTTTTTCTATTTTTTGAATAGGCACCAGCAAACCTCAGGCTTTGCAACTCTGATAAACCATAATGTATTGTAAAATCCGATTGAAGAACGACTCTTTCTTTTATAATACCCGCTGGATTAGTGCCGGCTAAAATAGTAAGGCTATCCCCATCCAAACTTATTTGCGAAGCGATAGGGTTCGAATCGTTGAATTTAACCCATTGTGCAAAACATTGGATTGAAGCTAGGAAGCAGGTTATGGAAAAAAATACATTCATAAAAGCAAATAATACCTTTGCAAGTATATTTACTTTTTAATAAAATATATAACTTATATTATAAATTAAACGTTTAATTTAAAATTCCTTTTTCAATTCCAGGTAAAAACCACTTTTACCAGTATCATTAACAGAGAATTCTGAACGAAGTACAATATCATAGGCGGTGACAAAATCCAATCCTATTCCACCTCCATAAATTAATTTATTGCTGTAGAGTTCATTTTGAAAATAGTTTTCAAAATTGCGAACATACCCTGCATCAAAATATCCTTTTAAATAAATTTGAAAAGGAAAATGCTTAAACTGTTCCAAAGGCATTTTACTGATAGTATTTACAGTACTGAATATTCTTTTACGGATGGAAGTTTTATTTAGTAAAAACTGATCCCCTTCTATTAGAAAAAGTTCATAACCACGCACCACATATTTACCATACCCCAAACCAAAATAATTATTATAGGAAATTTTATCAGCTGAATTAAAATAAAGAGCAGAATGATTAGCTAAATAAAACCCTTTACCCATATCAAAATAGTTAGAATAACTGAAGAATAGGATGCTATAATCAACATCATTGAATATTTTTAAACCTTGTTTTTTCACCAGAGCCTCAATGTAGTACCCCTTTAGTGGATAGGCTACTACGTCCCTTTTATTTCTTTTATAAGTATAGCCAAGGCTAAAATATTTCTGAGAAGTATTACCACCTCTAAAAAAATCCGGATTCAATTCTACAACCGAATTATCTGCGAAATTTTTATTAAATGAAAACTCCAGATTATGGTAATCAAAAAATGAATTTCTTCTATTTATACCTATTTCTGCTCTTGAATGTGAAAAAATCGGGAAATCCTTATCGAGGAACTCCCTTTTGTGGTTTACAGTCTGAAAAGCTATATTATTGTTTTCCGAATAATTATATGATATAACCAAACCTGTTTTTTGGGATTTATCAATATAGGGCATATTGTAGCTAATACCCACATTTTTAGTATATCCAAGTTGACCACTCAGGCGCAAGGTTTCATTTCTCCCCCTAACATTGTACTGGTACATTTTCAGTCCATACACAATTCTTGAAAGATCATGGTTATTGTTTTGCCACCAATCGTTAAAATTTCTATCTACAAGATCCAGGATTGGAGATGGGAAGAGGTACCAACGTTCATCAACCTGTATAACAATAGCAACCCTATCAAATGACATATCCAGGGTTTTTATTTCTACAGAGTTGAATAACCTCATGTTATAGATGTTTTGTTGATCTACAACTAACTGTTCATTTAAGTCATCGAAAAAAACATAATCATCTTTTTGAACAGACATTTCCCTTAGGATAATCTGTTCTTTTGTTTTTGTATTACCAACAATATGAATATTATCAATCTGGACAAATCTGGACTTCGCCAAACTATCTGGTTGACCACAAAGAGGGTGGGCAATTATTATAACTAATATTATGGATAAAATACGGCCCATTTCAAATCAAAAATAATCAACCATCAGGAGGATTTCAACTTATAGGATCTTATAAGAACTACCACTCCTGCTATAATAAGGGGAATTGAAAGCAATTGTCCCATATTTAATGGAAGTGTATTTTCAAAATCCACCTGATTTTCCTTTAAAAATTCAAATAAAAACCTTAAGCCAAACAGTAGTATTAAAAATAATCCAAAAATTCGTCCTTCAGGCAAGTCTATTTTATATTTCACCCATATCATAAATAATATAATAAACACAAGTAAATAACCTGAAGCTTCGATAATTTGGGTAGGATACCTAACAATAGCATTTGTTTCAATAATAGCATTCCATGTTCCTTTGTCCATCACAAGTGTGTAATTTAGAGGGGTATCAGGCTGCTCATAAATATGTTTTTTCACATAACTGTCATTAACTAATATCCTTTTTATGTTATATTCCAAATAAGGTCTTACATCCTTTTCATCATAACCTTTTTTAAATTCAGCTATCAATTTTATAGGCTGAATTCCGGGTTTGGCAGCCTGATTTTCAGACTTTATATAATCGACAGAATTTAAACCCGTACGTGAATTCACGAGAGTTTCAGTTACATTACGTGCGAAAAACACTCCCGTTGATGACCCTGTTGGCTTTCCTTCAATTTCAGAATTAACAAAATTTCCCACTCTAATCAATACAGCGGTCATTGCTATCAAAATAACAAGTCGATCCAACACCTGAAAGTAGCTTTGGTTAGGTCGTTTTATTTTGGTTTTCAATAATTTAAATCCCTTAAATTGGATTTTATAATTGGAATAAATCCACAATGCGATCAAAATTCCTACAGCGGCACCATGACTAGCGAGACCTCCTTTTTGGATCATTAGGATTTCCAAAGGGTCAGCAAAATACTTATCAGGCTCATAAAATAATACATGACCTAACCTGGCACCAACAATAGTAGCAATCACCATAAATACCGTGAGGGTATCTACGTCTTCTTCCGGTTTACCTTCTTTTTTATGAATATAGTATAGAAGTTGTTGACTAATTATGAACCCAAATGCAAATAATAATCCATACCAACGTAATTGTAAGAATCCAACTTTAAAAAGCTCAGGATCTGCATCCCAAATCAAAAAACTAAGTAATTGCATATTTCTATTTTTAAATAAAATAACGAAAAATTAAACAAAAGAGGGATAATAATATTTTTATATTCCTTATCAACCCTAATTTGGCCCCAAATCATCCTTAAAACCACTATTAAGAATAGGGAATCTCATCCAGGACTTAGGATCGATGTTAAAATCATCAAAATGAAAAGAGGGGGCCAACCTTTCCCTTTTCCATTGATTTCTTCCCCATAGTTTAAAAAACTTTTCAATATATTGAACTGCCACTGTTTCTTCCAAATTTTTTTCGTTTCTCAGCTTTTCTTTTATTTCAGAGGGGCTCAATTTATCCTTTAGGAATTTTCTTTCAATAAACAGCAACACCGTATAGGGCATAAGGTCAGCTTCATCACTTTGGTCCATCTCCGCAGGTCTTAATTCGGCAGTAGGGCTTTGCTCATTTACTAACTTTAGGCTCTTTATATTCAATTCCTTTTCAGCCCAGTTCAACCATTCAAGCACGAAAACTTTGTCTACACCAGCAATTGGCGCCAAACTTCCAGATGTATCCCCATCCATAGTTGCGTATCCTACATCTCCTTCTGAGCGATTACTTGTAGTTATTAAAAGCCCATTGTATAAATTAGCCAAAACCCAGACAAATGGCGAGCGCATTCGAGCTTGTACATTTTGCAGGGTAATATCATCCGTAGACCAATCCAGTTTTCTGTCTATTGCATTTTCTATTTTCTTTATGCTTCCCGATACTTCTTCCTCCACAGACCAGGAATAGAATGTAGCCCCTAGTTCTTCTGCCAGTGTTTTTGCTGCATTAAAAGTTACGTCGGAACTATTTTTTGTAGATTGATAAACACAATAGAGTAAACTTGAAACCCATTTTTCCTCAGGTATATCTAACAATTCAGGCCTGTTGATTCTATTTGCAAATTCTACTTTACCAAGTTCTTTTAATGATCTATTTATCATTTCTGCTACTAAAACAGCACAACAAGCAGAATCGGCGCCACCACTTAGGGAAATAATAAAACATTTAGATGATGACTTTCTCAAATAATCGTGTAGTGCGAGAGTTGCACTTTTGTGAAATTGCCAATATTTGGAAAGCAATTGAGCTGTTGGGGTTTCAGAAGGCACTTCTCCAATTACAACATGTGTTGATGTTAAACTGAAATGCCCCATAGAAAGCCTTTCCCCACTTTTTAAAATACTACCATTCTGAGCAATGATGGCATCACCATCAAAAATGATGCGTCCGGATTCATTTCCGAGCATATTTGCATGAACAAATACGCAATTGAATTTTTTAGAGCTTCTTCTCATCAAATCTTCACGTACCAATCCTTTGTTAAACTCAAAATGACTTGCACTGGGATTGAGAATAATTTGAGCTCCTTTCGGACATAATAAATCTGCAGGTCTGTTTTCCCTCCAGGCATCCTCACAGATTTCGAAAGCGACTTTAATGCCGTGAATCTCATAAATCACCTCTCCTATATCATAGGAGTTTCCGTTAAGGACAATTTGATCTGTTTTTCCCTTGGGCCATGGAGTAAACCAACGAGGTTCATAATAAATACCATCATCGGGCAAGTTTTGTTTTAAAGAAATCCCTAATAGAGCACCGTTACCCGCCAAAGCCGATGCGTTATATAATTTATTATTCCACCACAAAGGGAACCCGAAAGTTACGTAGATATTATCTGTTTGATCAATAAGGGAAAAGAGAATATTGATAGACTTTTCTGAAACCCAGGGGCTAAAAAACATATCCTGACAACCATACCCTGTGATACATAACTCGGGAAGGCATAACAGGTTTACATTTTCTTCCCGGGCCTTATGAATAGCCATTTTCATTACTCTTTCATTGTTTTTCCAATCAAGAGGAATAAGATTGAGACTAGCCGCTCCTACATTAATACCTGACATACTACAATATTTTCAATATTTCCAAGGTTTTAAAAGCTGCATCCTGTTCAGCTTTTTTCTTGTTATGTCCATATCCTTGTCCTACTTCATCTTCATCTACAAATACTACCGCTGTAAACTCTTTGAAGTTTCTGGAAGAATCAATATTAACAATTTTAAAAGTTACAGCTTTATCATTTGCCTGGCACCATTCAATCAACATACTTTTATAGTTATTGGTTGAATTAATAACATCTGCCAAATCAAAATTAGGTGTAATTAATTTATTTATTATAAATTTTGTTGCAAACTTAAACCCTTTATCAAGATAGATTGCTCCTACAATTGCTTCGAGGGTATTACCGAATACAGAAGAGTAAATTTGCCTTTCATTAATTCCACCTTCAATTTTTGCCAATTGCATTACCCCAAGTTTTCTTCCAAGACTATTTAGGGAATCACGGCTAACCAACCGACTTCTTACTTCAGTCAAAAAGCCTTCGTCTTTAAAGGGATATTTTTTAAACAGATAATCGGCAATAACAGCACTTAGAATGGCATCTCCCAGATATTCTAATCTTTCGTTAGAAAGCCTGAAGTCATTTTCCATAACTTTTGCTGAGGAAGAATGAGTTAAAGCAAGTTTATAGAGATTCAAGTTGCCCGGACTACTTCCCATCAAAATCCTAAAAGCTTTTTTCAAGTTTGCATCACTCCCTTTGGAAGGCAGGATAAAGGAAGAGATTTTTCTCCAGGGAGAGGGCACTACTCTTGAAATTTACCCAGAATGATAGAGGTATTGTGTCCACCAAAACCAAATGTATTTGACAGTGCAATATCTATTTTTCTTTCCTGAGCTTTATTAAACGTAAAATTCAATCCAGCGTCCAGGGAATCATCATCTGTAAAGTGATTAATTGTGGGGGGTACCATTTGATTTTTGATAGCCATCACACAAGCCACCGCTTCAATTGCCCCAGCTGCTCCCAATAGGTGCCCGGTCATTGATTTGGTTGAGCTTATATTTAATTTATATGCATGTTCCCCAAATATTTTACG
>JAOUKG010000146.1 GCA_029882725.1 Cyclobacteriaceae bacterium | reverse complement strand
GCAATTATACCTCCCATCATGTTCATCCAAAGTGGAAAAGCAGGAGGGAGGGTCATTCCATAAATCATCCCTGTAATTACCGCCGACCAATCCGTAATAGTACTTTCGGTTTTTGAGATTTTAGCTAAAAAATGTTCGGTAGCAACCGTAGTAAATATGGCTACAACAATTTGCAATAATGCATTGAGCCCGAAGGAATAAACGGCAAAAATGGCCGCAGGAGTTAGGGCAATAACCACCTGTTTCATTATATAATCGGTACTGATACCTTTAGTAATGTGTGGCGACGTGCTAATATTTAAACTTTTGTTCATCATTTCAGCTGGCAATTCGTTTTCTCACAATTGTTTTCGATAATCTAAAATATTGCACTAAGGGAATATGCGATGGGCATACGTAGGAGCATGATCCACATTCAAAGCAATCCAACAGATTGTATTGTTCTGCCATTTTATCGTATTCTTCGTATTTGGCCAATATTCCCAGTTTTGAAGGATTTAAAGAAATTGGACAGGCATCCACACAGGCACCACATTTAATACAGGGATACACCTTTGGATCTTTTTTGGCTTCCCTTTCGGTGAAAACCACAATACCTGAAGTCCCCTTTACTATGGAAATATCTAAATTTGAAACAGCTACACCCATCATAGGTCCCCCCATATAAACTTCGCTTACGGTATCTTCAACACCTACTTGCTCCAATACAAAACGTAAAGGAGTGCCTATTGCAATGCGGTAATTTCCTTTTTTGCTAACCCCGGGTCCGGTAATAGTAATGACACGTTCCTGAATCCCTCGCCCATGGGGTAGCAGCCTTCCAATTTCTGCCGTTGTTGCTACATTAACCACTACTACTTTTACATCTATAGGCAATCCACCCGATGGAATTTCTTTGCCTAAAATGGAGGTGATAAGCATCTTTTCAGCCCCCTGAGGATACTTTACAGGTACAACCTTTACTTTAAGTGGTAAATCTTCGGGGATTAAACCAGTCAGATAATCAGCTGCATCCTGCTTGTTGGCTTCAATTCCTATGATCACTTGTTTTGCTTGCGTAGCCCGCAACAGGTACCTGATTCCCATGAAGATATCTTCGGCCTGTTCCAACATAACCCTGTGATCTGTGGTGAGAAAGGGTTCGCATTCTATACCGTTTATCAGTAAATCTTCACAAACTTTACCTTCAGGGACTTTAAGTTTTACATGAGTAGGAAAAGCCGCACCCCCTAAACCTACAATTCCTGCATCTTGTATAGCCTTGAGAATTTCTTCCGGGGTTGCATGGTTAACATCCACAGGATTCCCCTCCATAACTTCCTGGCCAGAAGCAGCAAAAGGTTCAATAATAATTCCTGGAACCATTTTACCTGAAATGGTAGGAACATTGGTAATTTTCCTGATTCTGCCCGATACGGGGGAATGAAGAGGAACCGACATATACCCTGTTGCATTAGCCAAAATCTGCCCACGGGCCACTTCCTGACCCTCCCGGATTATAATTTCGGAAGGTTTGCCAAGATGTTGAGCCGTGGGAAGAATAATTACAGGAGAAAACGGAAATTGTCTTATTGGCAATTTATTCGTTTCCTCCTTGTTTTCTGGCGGATGTATGCCATGGTTGAACGTATTATTAGATTGATTCGTAAACACTTTTAATTGAATTTTTCAGCCCTCTTTATCCATTTTTCAATATCCTTCTCGTCTCTCTTCGCTGGAAGACCCGGATGAATTACTTGTGCAGTACATTTTTCTGCAGCTTTCACTATATCCTGATAACTTCCTCCATCCGGATTTTTAATAAAGGCTTTCTTATCGGAGTTGTATGCGAAAATTTTATCATTAATTTTCGTACACTCGTCGCAAGAGGTACATTCTTCTGTTTCAATCCACGGAGCAACGTAGGTTCCATTGGTGCTGGGTGCTGTTGCAGCTTCCGGCGAGCCATCTATTGTGCTATCAGTAATGAAATCTACAATCCCGGATCCCTCTCCACTAACCATCTTCATTAAGCCTTCGGCTATTTTGCCTACTACTTCTTTGCGAATTTTCTCTTCAGTATTTACTTCAGAAACCTGCTCAGGTTTAACACCTGCCATGGCTCTCAGCATAATCCAGAAATCTCGTCTTTCTTCACAAGAGTCAACAATAGGTTGGGCTACCAAAACCCTGCTTAGAATTTGATTTCTGTCTACTGCCCAAATGAAAGGGAATTTACCTTCACGATCATCTCTGTCTAACTCAATAAATTCCACCAAAGGTATCATATTGTCATTCCAGGTGTTTCTCGGAGCTTTTCTGAAATGTTTTCTAAAACGGGCTTCCGTAATGGCGAAGTCGGCAAAGGTCATGGCCAATTCCATGGTTTTCTGCCTTCCGTTTTCCATATATTTCAACTGGTAGGTAGGCCATGTACTATGGATATCGGGATTTCCCTGTAGGTCGAATGCCTGTTCTGCTTTTACACCGTCGTCCGGATTGTATTTAAAAATAGGATAAGCCCTAGATTCAACTACAAGTTTGGCCTGATGTGCACCCAAATCATCGGCAACACCGTGCTCAGGCTGACAAGTAGTGTATAAATTAAACAGAGCAGGTCGTTTGGTAATCAGTCCGTCAATAAAGCCTTCAATCATATGGCTGGTATTGGCAAGGGTAGCCTGCATAACGTATGTATTTCGATGTGCCATGGCTATCAGCCCTATTTCCTTACGTGGTTCTGATTTACCTTTCCATACTTTACCATATTGGGCCATATCAGATACCTGACCTATAAACCCTGAAGTACACGCCTGGCCACCTGTGTTGGAATATACCTGAGTATCCACCACGATTACTTTTATGGGTTTTCCCGAAGCCATCATACGTGACAGATTTTGGAAACCTATATCGTACATGGCTCCATCACCACCTAAAGCAACAACAGGAGGGCACAGCAACCATTCTTCGTTAGTAAATTTCTCCCAATTAAAGTAGGTAAAATAAGGCTCATGTTCCGTACGATTGTATTCTCCTTTCAACTCCAATTCTGCCCTTCTTATGGTTTTAAAACCATCGGCCATTTTAGCCATATGGCCCTCAAAAATACCCATTGCTACCGAAGGTGAATCCTGAAACAAGTGGTTGGCCCAAGGGAAAGGGTAGGGGTTATAAGGATAAGTACTACCCCATACCGAAGTACAACCCGTGGAATTGGTCATACCCATGGAAGAACGTCCTTTCCCCGTGGTACCCTGGGTGTATTTCCATTTCAACTGTTTCAGATCATTGATTAGTTTGTTTACATGTTTCAACCAATCCTGGTCTATAGGCTCAATGTCCTTTTCAGCGGCCATCCGGCTTGTTATTTTATCCATACTCAAATCCGTATCTTTCAATTCGGATACAATTTTTGTCATGAGTTCTGAATCATTGAGATTAACTGAAGCCAGTAATTTCTCCTGAATTAGCTTTTCAAGGTTTTTTATTAATTCTTCAATTTTCACAAGGTGCTTGTCTACTCTGGGTTGCATTAATGATTCTACAGTAGCTGTAAATAAATGAACTACTGATTTTTCTGAACAACCCAAACAAGCTCCATCGCCACTTACAAAATTCGAATACGCATCTTTGTTAAGTAACAAGGTTTCCAAAGGACCTATTTTTTCTTCGAGACTATCAATTCGGTTGTATTTGGCGGGAGTATTGGGCAAATCATTCCAGAATTGCCAATCATCTCTTAATCGGGCAATGGTTCCTTCGGTTTGGATTACAGATACCAGGGCATCGTCTTCACAGACCGTTACACATTCCATACAACCTTTACAGGTATTTGGATTAACAGTAATACTAAATAAACCACCACTATTGGGTTCTTTCTTTTCGAATAGATCATAATAGGGGCGCGTAAGAGCAAATTGAAAATCGCCTAACTCTTCACGGAACCACTCCATTTCCTGCATGTATTGAGGTTCGCCAGAACTACCCGCAATGCGCTGGTCGAGTACGTCTTTAATCAGGCTATTAACTGTAGCACCTTTGCCGGAATCATTCAACAGACCCCGAATTTGGCTTTCCATACTTCGTATTTCTTTGGAAAGAAATTCAACCTTGCCGTGATTTTTCTTCACGCGTTTCACCACAGTGTCCAGCACGTCTGCAAGACTACTTACCAGGCCAGGAATGGCCGTATCAGGACATACAGTATAACATTTACCACAAGCAGTACAATTATTTGGAATCCAGTCGGGATGATTGAAACGAATACCTGTCATATCCCTGAACAAGGAAGTTACCGCGGGCATAACACTTAATCCAATAAAAGGATCTGTAATATTGTCATTGCCCATTCCCTGAAGATAAAAACTACCTGTTTGTTCCCAGAAACGGTGAATATCTGTTAGTTTGGAGTCACTTACAGGCATATCTTTGAGCATTGTAGGAATTTGCACAACAGGTTGGCCTTCCGGTTTTTTATCGGTAGCTGTTTGTACGACCTTATCGGTAATTTCATATACCTCATCAAAACCACGCCTTACTACCCGCATATTGTCATCTACCACGCGTTGCCCTTTTCCTCCGAATTTGTGTTTAATTTGTTCTTCGATGGCATTAATCAGTTGTTCTTCAGTTAATCCTGCATTTTCCTTTAAAGGAGAAACAGCAAAGAAAGCTCCCTGAAATGCAATACCCTGCATACGTAATTGTAGTTCAGGATCGGTGGCTTCTTCACGGGCAATTTTAAATCCATCGATATAGAATATATTGATTTCATTTTCTACGATAATACGTTGGTACCGAATAGGGATATCGGCCCAAACTTGTTCTGGTTTGCTTTTTTCACTTTGAATTATAAAACAACCACCTTTTTTAAGTCCGGCAAGGGCATTGGTATGTTTGAATACGTTGGGGTCGGGAGATAAAACCACATCCACAAAATAGAATTCAGAATTCATGCGAATAGGTTCGGGAGCGGCTGCCAAGTAATACGTAGTAGGTTGGCCTTTTTTCTCTGAACCATACTTAGGATTGGCTTTGATATCATATCCCAACAGTTCAAATAAGGTCATTGCCAGGTTTTTTCCTGTTGTAATGGCACCCCATCCTCCTACAGAGTGGAACCGGACAGTAGTTGAACCCGGGGGCATTAAATTGGGGTTTTCGCTTCCGCGAATAGCCAAATCCTTTATGTGGGGATAACCATCGAGTATGGTTTGTTGATATAATTTTTGTTTAGGACTTATAGGCTTGTCCCTTAGAAAATCAATTGATAAATAGTACTGTTTTTTATGTTTACCATCGGGCAACATATTTTCAACAGCACCTATGAGTCCCTCTGGCTGTAAATCACGGCTACCCATACCAAAAGAACCTGAAAACATAGCTGGAATATCTTTTAAATCATAAGATTCCAATTCAGGGTAAGGCTTGTCTTTTTTACTTGCATTGTTTTCAACACATTTGGAAATGACCGCACGTATTTCACGCACAATGGGGGAGTCTGTGGCAAGTGGTTGATCCAATCTTTCCAATACAGTTACTCCTTTTTTACCTTTTAGTATTTTTGCAATAAGATCATTGGGGAAAGGACGGAACATAACCAGATCAACAACACCTACTTTTATATTTCTTGTTTCCCGCAAGTAATCAACTACCACTTCGGCACTAGTTATTACACTTCCTTGTCCTAAAATTAAATAATCAGCATCTTCTGCGCGATAGGTCATTACCCTTGCGTATTTGCGTCCGGTTAGTTTGTAATAATCTTCAAAAACCTGATCGGTTAAGCCTTTGATATGATCAAAAAAGAAAGGCCTCTGGGCCGCCACACTTTGCATATAGGAGTCTTGATTTTGTACAATTCCTGCC
This sequence comes from Cyclobacteriaceae bacterium, assembly GCA_029882725.1. Taxonomy (GTDB): domain Bacteria; phylum Bacteroidota; class Bacteroidia; order Cytophagales; family Cyclobacteriaceae; genus JAHEMU01. Next base: position 907 of record JAOUKG010000146.1, on the reverse strand, counting down.
ATTACAGGATTGTCAACATCCCATAATTCAGGAATTCTTCTACGTTTATCGCCATAAATAATACGTTGAGCGGGAGTTGGAGTGTCAATGATATCATCGGGTCTTCCCAGAAATTCTTTAATTAATTCTCTTTCAGGAAGGTTTAACGACTCAATTAAGTGAGTTGTTAAGAACCCATCCTGGGCAATAGCACCGGGAGTAAGAGAAAGTTCAGCAATACGGTGAGAAATAACATTTAAATCGGCAACATGTTGAGCATTCTTAGCGAAAAGTTGAAAAAATCCGGTATCGTCAATGGCGTGATAATCGTCGTGGCCCGCATGCACATTTAATGTAGATTTGGTCATGGCGCGCGCACCAATATTTAATACATAAGTAAGTCGTTTACCCACCGCTGCATATAAAGATTCATGCATATAGGCAATACCCTGGCCCGAAGAAAAGTTGGCGGCTCGTTGTCCGGTCATGGATAAACCGGCTGTTACGGCTGCTGCTGCATGTTCCCCTTCAGGTTCAATAAATATCAGAGGTTTATCTGATATGTTCAGATGACCTTTTGCTGCTTCCTCAGCCCAATATTCCCCCATTTGAGTAGATGGCGTAATTGGGTAGGCACCGGCAGCATCAGAAGATTCCCTTTCACACATAATGGCGGCAGTATTGCCATCCATTGCTACCCTGACACCAGGAAATTTGAAATTATTACTTTGTTTGCTCATAGCTCAATGCTTTTAATAGAAATGGAAAATTCCGGATTAATGTGACAAGACTTTTCCACAGTTTTTTTTTTATAAATTAAGGTTTTATCGATTCGATTAACTCTTTGGTTTGCTTTGCAAAACCCATAAACTTTTGGGCCGTTTCCAAGTCCATCCAGACATCTTCATCAAGTGGATGATAAAGAAGA
>JAOUKG010000837.1 GCA_029882725.1 Cyclobacteriaceae bacterium | reverse complement strand
AAACTCAATCCGGTAAAGATTACTGTACAGGTAGATGCAGACACAACCACCATAGACAATTTTGAAATCACTGACTTTGATAATGCCAAGTATACTTCTTTAGAGTCAAGGTTCAATCAGGAGGTAAAACCCAACATCACAGCCCTGGACTACAAGGAGCAGCAACTCAAAGTAGTGGCCGAAGAAGCTACTTACTGGTATGATGAAGATAAAGAAACCATCATAAAGGAAACAAGTGGAAAACAAACCGCATTGGGTTGTGGCAAAATTATCATCAAAGCTGCCTATAAGAAACCCACCAAAACTAAAGGGGCTTGCATAGCCATTAAGGTAGAACTGACCAAAGACTTGCGAAAGGATTATGAAATTATCCCCTACTCACCGGATAAAACCGAAAACCAACAATTGATTGCTGATTTTATGGCCATGTATGTTGCTAAGCCTTTTGAGTATGTGGACAATGTGATTGGTGTGGAAATCAACTTCAATAAGGAATTCTATACACCTGAGAAGCTACGAGAATTTTCTACCATCTATGCCGATTTAGAAGCACTGGAAAATGAGTTGACCAACTTAGAAAGGGAATTGGATTTATGATGAAGTACAACTCATATAGAGATTCTGGAATTGATTGGTTAGGTGAAGCTCCAAGCCATTGGAACAATTACAGAATTGATTGGATTGGTTCCCTAATTAGGGGTAATACAGGGTTCAGGAAAGACGAGTTATTAGATGAAGGTGAGTATGTTGCATTACAGTATGGTAAAACATACCAAGTTGAAGAAGTAAATAACGCATTTCAATACTATGTAAATGGTGAGTTTTTCAAAAAAAATCAAGTTGTTAATTATGGAGATACCATTCTAATATCAACCTCTGAGACTATTGAAGACATAGGCCATTCTTGCCATTATAATAGGTATGATAGGGGATTGATAGGCGGTGAACAAATATTATTCAAGCCAGACCGCAAAACTGTTTTAGGAAAGTACCTGTATTATTATTCAAAGAAATTTAGCTCTGAAATACGAAAGTATGCCAGAGGTTTAAAGGTGTTTAGATTTAATATTGATGATTTAAAGAAAATCTTTGTTGCTATCCCTTCAATAGAAGAACAAACAGCAATAGCTGAATACCTCGACACCAAAACCCAAGCTATTGATAAGAAAGTAAGCCTATTAGAAAAGAAAATAAACTATTATCAGGAGCTACGTAAAAGCCTAATTAATGAAACGGTTACCAAGGGCTTGGATAAAAATGTAAAGTTCAAAGACAGTGGCATTGATTGGATTACACAGATACCCGAGCATTGGGAGGTGAAGCGGTTTAAAAGCTTTGCTTTTACAACCAAGGGAAAAAGCCTCGAAACATCGGATTTTCCGTTTGATAATGCCCTGCCTTTATTGAGTTTGGAGTATTTGAGGAATGAGAATGTAAAGTTTGATTCATACGCTTATAGTCCCGAAAGGACCTTGTTAGCTTCTGAGAAAGATTTAATAATTGTTTGGGATGGTGCGGCAGTCGGTGAGATTTTAATGGCGAAAAAGGGATTTATTTCAAGCACAATCGCCAAAATAAATTTCACTAAATCTGTCAGTTCAAGATTCTTTTATTTCCTGAAAGATTCATTAGACTATACTTTGAAAAGCATACCTACGGGGATGGGGATACCTCATTTGAACCCATCAATACTGAACAATTACCCTTGCCCAATTCCCCCATTGCAAGAGCAAATAAAGATTACAGAGTTTTTGAAAAACAAAGTTGGGCTGATTGAAAAAATCATTACAAACATTCAAACCCAGATAACCACCCTCAAAGAGCTTCGCAAAACGTTGATCAATGATGTGGTAACGGGTAAAATCAAGGTGACTCATGAGTAAGACATTCAACATATACTGTGATGAGAGCTGTCATATTGAGCATGATCACAAATCCTTCATGTTTTTGGGCTCTATAAGTGTGGCTTACAATCAAGTAAAACTCCATACAGAAAAAATCAAAGAGCTTAAAGAGAAACATCATTTCTATGGTGAAATCAAATGGACAAACGTATCCAAGTCTAAATTTCATTTTTACATGGATTTGGTTGAATATTTCTTTGCCACCGATTTGAAATTCAGAACCGTGGGAGTA
>JAOUKG010000145.1 GCA_029882725.1 Cyclobacteriaceae bacterium | reverse complement strand
TGATTTATCGTAGGGGGGCTGTGGAGACGTAGCATGCTACGTCTCTACAATATCGTTTCCAAAAATCCTCCCCCACCCGGGGTTTGTATTTCTATACCCTCGCCCGCATCAAAAAATTGGGTGAATTTCCCTGCCAATTCTTTTCGGTTTCCGTCTTTTAATATTTTAAATTGTTCTCCTGTTTTACCGTTCTGGCCTCCATCAATACCATACGGTTCTTCTACTCTATGTTGAGACAATAGCGTAACTGTAACGGGCCTTGTAAAGGTTATGTTTCTTATTATTCCTTCCCCTCCATACCATTTTCCTTTACCTCCGCTATTCTTTCTAATACTGAATTCATTCAATAATACAGGATACCTCCATTCCAGGATTTCCGGGTCGGTAATTCTTGTATTAGTCATGTGAGTGTGCACCCCACTTGCCCCATTAAATCCGTTGCCGGCTCCGGAGCCTCCGCATATTGTTTCGTAATAGCCAAATTGTTCATTTCCAAACAAAAAGTTATTCATAGTACCCTGACTAGAGGCAACCACTCTCATTGCTTTGAAAAGTGTATCCGTTAATCGTTGACTTATTTCTGTATTGCCACCTACTACGGCCGGACATTTGTCTGCATCTGTATCAAATTTAGGATTTAATAAAGTGTTTTCAGGAATTATCAACTCCACATTTTTTAGTAATCCTTCATTAAGTGGAATGGGTTGGTCTATGACACACCTTAGAACATACAAAACAGCACTTCTTACAATGGCCGGCGTAGCATTGAGGTTTTCGGAATGAACTTTGGATGTGCCTGTGAAATCGAAAACCCACTTTTTGTTGTTTCGATAAATTTTTACATTAATTATTGAACCATCATCTAACTTTTCAATGGCCGACCCTTCCATTATACGACCCTCTTTTATTGCAGTTTCCATGTGTGCCCAGGCATGTAGTTTGATACTATTGGTTTGTTCCTTGATTTTTTCAGTACCAAAGTGATTTAGTAAATCTTTCCATTTGGATAATCCTGCCTTTATAGATGCTAGAGCACCTCGTAAATCAGCGAGGTTTTCTGCAACAGACCTACTTGGATATTTAGCCAAACAAAGAAGGTCATTTATTTTATTCCAATGTGCTTTTCCATCTTTTATCAAATACTGAGGATAAATAACCACACCCTCTTCCGTAAGGATACGGGCATCGGCAGGCATCGAACCAGGACTATTCCCACCAATTTCAGCATGATGAGCTCTGTTTGCAAGATATCCCACCAATTCACCCTTATGGTAGCAAGGAGCAATTAGAGTAACATCAGGCAAATGCGAACCTCCAAATGCAGGGTGGTTTGTTATACAAACATCTCCTTCTGCTAATTCCAATGTCTTTATAACCTCTCTTACGCACACCCCCATACTTCCTAAATGTACCGGAATATGTGGTGCATTCACTATCAATTCGCCCTTGTGATCCATCAATGCACAAGAAAAATCGAGTCTTTCCCTAATGTTAACCGAAAAGGAGGATCGTTGAAGTATAGCCCCCATTTCGTCTACAATTCCGCGGAAGCGATTGGTAAACAATTCCAATTCTACTTCTTTGCTGTTAAAAGATTGGGTTGTTGTAGTTTCATTACTTAAGTTTAAAATAGCCGAATCATTACCGTCGATTTCCATTTTCCACCCTTTTGGAATATGTACGGTACTATTCGAGGAAATCAATAACCCTCCGGTTTCTATTAATGCACCTGGTTTTAATTTTTCCCAAATAAAATAAGGAGTTTGAACACCTAATGGGGTTGTAAATGTTCCCTCAGGTTTTGGAATATACCATTTTACTGGTATATCAATTTTATCCTCCTTTTTTTCTGAAATAGCTCCAACTACTTTAATGGACTCAATTTCTATAGGAAGGTTTTCAATCCAGTGTCCATAATAATTTACATAAGCCTCTTTAAATTGGCTATTAAGATCTTCTTTATTTAGATCGATTTCCAATGTATTTTCCTGTCCTCTGAAACGCATGTATATCCATTTGTTTCTTATATAGCCGGCTTTTTTGTATTTACTTTTTAGAGTATCCAATACTTCATTTTCCAATTCTTGGGTCCAATCATTGATATTGGTAATACAATTTTCGTGTAAATCGAGTATTTGTTTGTTTTTAAAGAGTTCGATTTCTGAATCGCCAATTCCCCTTGCACTTAGTACGCCTGCCTGATAAGGGATAATAATTTTTTTTATTCCAAGAATTTCTGCCACACCACAGGCATGTTGGCCCCCAGCTCCGCCGAAAGCTAAAAGTGCAAAGGCTGTTGGGTCATGCCCCTTACGCAATGATATTTTGCGGATTGCCTCCGCCATCATTTCATTGGCAATGGTAATTATAGCCAGTAGCAATTCCGAATCTTTTATAGGTGTTGGATTAACACTCAACATTTGTTCCTTCAGGGTGTTTAAAGCCTGTAAAGAATCGTTTATGTGAAGTGGTATTGAAAATACATCCGGATGTACTCGTCCTAATAATAAATTCACGTCGGTAACAGTAAGTTTTCCTCCGTCTCCATAACAAGCCGGACCAGGACGCGCTCCCGCACTTTCAGGGCCTACTTTCAATGTATATCCATCAAAAGAAATTAATGAACCTCCCCCTGCAGCAATTGTATCAATGGCGAGTGAAGGTGCCTGGATAAGGGCTTCATTGACCTCGGTAGTATATTGGTAATCATAATAACCCGGATAAATGGCTACATCTGTAGAGGTACCTCCCATATCCAGTGTAATGATTTCCTCAAAACCGGAAAGTTTGGCCGAATTGGCAGCTCCAACTATACCACCTGCCGGGCCACTTAACAAACTATCTTTTGGAAGGAAGTTATGCGCATCTACAATACCACCCGCACTGGTCATTATATGAAAATCCCCGTTTATTTTTTCAGCAATACCTTCTACATATCCCTTTATGATGGGGTCGAGATAGGCATTAATAACGGTGGTTTCTGTACGATCTAAATATTTAACCGAATTGGATATTTCTGAAGATATAGAAATATGCCCTATGCCTTTTGCGTTTAACTGTTTTTTTAAGGCAACTTCCTGAGTGTTGTTTTTATAACTATGTATAAATGAAACGGCTATCGACTCAAAATTTCCCTTCAGGAGTTTTGAAGATAAATTTTCCCATTCTTGTTCTTCAAAGGGTATTAGGGTTTCACCTGTTTTATCTTGACGTCCTTTTAATCCGAAAACTTCACTGTAGTATTTCTTTCTTTTTTTTATGTTCAGCGCAAAAATATCTGGTCTTTGTTGAGTGCCAATTTCCAACAAATCTTCAAACCCTGCATTCAAAATTAAAGCGGTTCTGGCTCCTTTTCTCTCCAGAAGTGCGTTAGTCCCTTTTGTACTGCCCAATCGTAATTCAATTTCGGGCAAGGGTTTATTTAATGGTGTAGCTGTTAGAATACGTGCTGCCAGAACAGGCACTTCTTCATTAGCTGTAATTTCGAAAAAACCTTTTAAATCATTAGGAATAACTTCTTGAGTTAATACAATTCCTGTTTTCGGGTCAATTGAATCCACAAGAAAAGTTTTTCCGGTTTCAAGAAATCGGATATTGTAGCCTCGAAAAATACTATCTTCCAGCGGCCAATTTATTTGTGTCTGTAAAGATTTATGATCAATTATCTTAATTACATTTCCACGAAGGCAACTGCTGCTAAGCACCTTAAACTGTTTTATTTCATCTTCAGGGGTGAAACCGATGCAATCTGTAAAGGTACCACCTGTATCAATCCAAAGTTTCCAACTCATTTTAGTAAGGTCTTTTTATTGTGTTTTTAAAACACTTTAGGCACGAAAATTAAAGCCATTTTGATAATAATAAAAACGGAATACCCTTAAAGGGTTTTAAAAGTATTGCCTATCTGATTTTATAGGTTTTGTTAAATTTGAAAATTCGTCTTACTTCCTTTATTCCTTCTTTGATACCAATTAATTTATAACCTTTTTTACGGTTGATTTTACTAATCTCATATAGCGTTTTCCAGTGGAAGAGTAAAGATTTTTGTCCCTTTATAAAAGAGTATCCAGGTTGATAGATATGGGCAGGCTCTGAATTTACGCCATTCAGTTCCATAATTTTTACATTTCCTTTCTCGATATCGCCTATAGTAGCTGCACGAACATCAAAACGTCCGTAATAGAAGCCCTCAATATTTTTTGAAAGTTGGTCAAAACTTTTCCTCATTTCTTCAGTGTTAAGTTTTTCTCCATTAAAAAAAATGGTTCCCAGACAATGGTTCCCAATAGTGTTGAGAACCATTTTTTCTTCTTCTTTAGGTATAAAGTTCAAGTCGAATTTCCCTTCTGTAATAATGCGCTTTAACTGTAGATACGCTCTGTCGTTTTTTAGAATCAATTCCAGAAGTGAAGATTGGCCATCTCCTACTAAAGTTAACATGTCTTTTATAACAATACTGGTTATTTCACCCTCATCCTTATCAGGATATCGTATATAAAAAATCCCGGCTTCTACAGGTAAATCAATAAATTCCTGAATAATAAAAGGCACCTCTACCCATTGGAGATAGTTCTCCAAATCAATGGAATTGTTTATTTTCTTTACTCCCCAACCACGTTCTCCCTCGTCGGGTTTCGCAATAAATGGATAATAAATACCCATGTTTTTTGTTTGTTGTTCAATGAAATTGATTGAAGCTGAGGACTCGAAAAGTAATGAAATGGGTTTTTGATGTATTTTTTCAAGAATACTAAACTTGGAAACTCCTCCAAAACCACCGTTTTTAATTCCCGGGTTGGTAGCTTGAAAATAAAAAGGACTGCGAGATTTAATTGAACACCATATCCAATAAAGAGTCACAAAAAAATATACAGAATAAATGGGCCAGTATTCCCAACTTTTCAGTTTTATCAAAAAGATACGAAAGGTAGAGATTTTCATTTAGGTTGAACAGCTTCGGCTTTCTTATACCTTATAGTGGAAACTGCAATACCAAAATGAGCGGGAAGCTCAAGGGCAGGTTTCACTTCTGTTAGACCAATCTTTAATAGAGCCATGTGGTGAACTGCATGTTCTATGTTGTAAGCCAATTCCCTGTAAAGATTTGTGTCGACTAAATAATTTTCGGTTCCGCAAATGGAGTAGCATCCTTCCAGTTGAAGAGGAATATTTTGAGGACTTGATGAAAGTTTAAATGTTATTTCAGACAAAACTGATCTGGCCTTTTCATTATCTGTTTCGATTTCCTTATTGTGTTCCCTTTTGTCATAATTTACAATCCCATTTTCATCTGTATTCAAAAGACAAATGAAAAATTCAACAGTATGCCGAATATGTTGGCCGATGGTAGAGTTGTTAAGAGAAATTAAAGGCCTTGAGAATTCTTCTCTCGAAAGGTTATTAATAACAAAGTTTAACTGTAAAAGTATAGACTCAGTGGCAGTAAAAAGATTCATTCTTTAGATTTGTTAATCGACAAATATAATACTTTATAAATAGGTTGGGTAAAAAAATAGTGCAGATTAATTAAAATGTAGTCTAGACGACCTATCTGTCTTCGTGAAAAACTCTAATAATTGTTTCAGACGGCTATTTTATGTAAACCAGTATCTTCTTTATTTAGCTTTTTTGAATCTAAACCATCACACTTTAATCTGGATTATTCTTAACGAATCCTCATGAATAATCCAGATTTTAATCGAAGTTCATTACCACCCTACGTGGGTCATGTTAATAACCAAACACCAGGCGAACCCCTTCTGGGGTCATAAACAAAGTTGAGAGACCAAAACTTTGTTCATGTGAATGACTTGTATAGCCCTTACAAAGGCTAATAATCTCCCTTAACTTAACGGCATTGTGAGAGGGGAAGATGCGATATTCCTATAGAATTATCCCCATAGTTCAAAAAATTTGTACTCATAAGCCTGGAAATAAACGTTTATTTTTCTGCTAAATACTGAGGGTTCTTATCTTATGACAAATTTCTATTGCGGCTCTTGTTTCTGAAATCCCAAAATTTCCCTCACTTAAAATATGTTTATAACTTGATGTGTGCAGATCTTCAAAACCGCCACTAAACTCGAGGGTTTCTCCATCTACTGAGATATTTCTAAAGGTCCTTTTTCCTTCTTTTACAGCCTCTTCCGGGAGGTCATTACTGTCGATACTGAGTTTCCACTTCACGTCGGCATTTTCAAGGATGAGATTTCCTGAAGTCATGTGAGGGTTGTGTTTCTCTACTTCAATATTTTGAGCTTTTCCAAAAATATGGATGAGCATATCGAAAAAATGAACTCCAATATTGGTTGCCACTCCACCCGATTTTTGTAGGTCTCCTTTCCAACTGTAATCATACCATTTTCCTCTTGAAGTGATATAGGTAAGTTCTATCTGATGTCGTTTATTGCTAGATTGACTTATTTTTTCCTTCAATTGTTGGATAGAAGGGTGTAATCGTAGTTGTAAAATGGTGTGGATTTTTTTTCCGGTTTCTTGCTCAATTTGTTCAAGTGCGTCCAGATTCCAGGGATTTAATACCAAAGGTTTTTCACAAATGGCATCGGCTCCATGTCGTAAAGCAAAACGAATGTGTGCATCGTGTAGGTAATTGGGGGAACAGATGCTTATATAATCAATTTGATTTCCGCCTCTTCTTAATTTTTCAAGATGCCGGTCAAACCTTTCGAATTCAGTAAAAAAATCAGTATTGGGAAAGTAGCTGTCTAGTACTCCAACATTGTCATGTGGATCCAAAGCAGCAATGAGTGTATTGCCGGTTTCTTTAATAGCTCTCATATGTCGTGGTGCCACAAAG
>JAOUKG010000144.1 GCA_029882725.1 Cyclobacteriaceae bacterium | reverse complement strand
TTTTATTATTGTTTGCATTGGTTTCGGCAAAGTCTCTGAATGCTCAAAATATAGTGAAATACACCTATTATAATGACGATAAATCAAAACTAAAAGAAGAGTTTCAGGTAAAGGACAGCATTAGTAATATTTTACATGGAAAGTACACTTCCTATTTTATTTCCGGAGTAAAGGAATCGACAGGGCAATTTATCAATAATGAGCCCACAGGAAATTGGAGTTTTTATTTTGAAAGCGGAAAGCTAAAAATGAAAATGAGAGTTGTTGGTCATAACAGTGGTTTTTGGCAATACTTTTATGAAACAGGAACTGTAAGCATGGAAGGTGAGATTATTAATAATTCACGGGAGGGAAAGTGGAAATTCTATTTTGAAAGCGGGGAACTTAAAGCTGAAGGAGATTTTGTTGACTCAAAAATGCAGGGGGCATGGAATTTTTTTTATGAAGATGGTAAGAAAAGGGGGTATGTAGTATATGAAGCCAATAAAGGAAAATACTCAGAGTATTTTCCTTCCGGAGAATTAAAAGCCGAAGGATTTAAAACGGGAATGAATAATACGGGTTATTGGAATTATTATTATAAAGAGGGGCAGGAGCAACAAAAGTTAATTAAACAAGCTGAAGGAGTCTATAACAATGGTAAAAGAACGGGCATTTGGATATTTTATTATTTAAATGGAAAACCATCTGCTGAGGGGAGTTTTGATAATGAAAAACCTTACGGTGAATGGAAATATTATCATGAGAATGGGGTGTTGGTTCTAAAAGGAGTTTATAAAAATGGTATTAAAAATGGTATTTGGGATGGATTTTATCCTACAGGTGAGGTAATGGGAAGAGGTAATTACCAAAATGGATCTGGAAATTATATTGAGTATTACAAAAATAAGAATGTAAAATTAAAGGGATATATTGATAAAAATAGAAATGAAGGTAAATGGGAATATTTCTATCCAGATGGCACAAAAGAGGGTGAATGTGTTTTTGATAAAGGTATAGGTACCTACTATGGATATTATCCTGACGGATCTCTACAAACAAAAGGAACATTAGAGAATTCAAAAAAAATTGGAACCTGGGAATTGTATGAAAAAAACGGGGAATTAAGCGGTTATTACAGACCCTTTTATGATAATAAAAATAATGACATTCCTCTTGATTTTCACCCTCCTGAAAAAATCAGTACTTCATCCAACAACTATAGCTATAAAACAAAAAAATTCAATTATTTCAGTCCAAAAAACAATGAATTCCAGAGTGTAATTGTAGGGACGAACCCATTATTTTTATTTGTAGGAAGAATACCACTTGCTATGGAATTTTATATTCAGGAAAGACTAGGCCATGAATTTGAATTTGTAGCAGTAAGAGATCCTTTTTTTACCAGGGACCAGGATATTCCCTTAGATCAATTGTATGTAAGGGGATATATTATATCAATCCGACAAAAATTTTACAATGTAAGCAATAATCCGGGGCTGTGGTATTTTGGGCATGAATTGCAATTTGCCAACCTATCACATAATGCAAACAAACAGTTGCCTTCATTTCCCCCAAACACTCCTGTTCAAATTTCAGCCACTGAACAAAATGCATATTACCACTTAATTTTTGGGTATCGTTTAATGCAAAGTACCTATAAACCCGGGATTACAATAGATGCCTTTACGGGTATGGGGATTGGTTATAGATACTTTTCTGTAGATGATCAATATTCAGAATCTTTTTTAGTTTTGCCAAAACAACGAGTTCCGTTGAGCTTTCGGTTTGGTTTAAATTTTGGTTATTCATTTGGTTTTGGAGGGTTAAGATAATTCAATGGAAAATAAAATAGTAGAAGTTACATTTAGTCCCAAAGAGGCATTTGATGAGGAAGTTTTTAACCAAAAAATATTACTATATACGAAAGGGAAACCCTTTAAGATACTAAAAAGGTCTATTGATGCCCGAAAGGTTGAAGTTAAGGTGCATTTTCAAATTGAATTAGTAAATGATAAGGAGAGTAAACCAGATCTTTGGAAACCTGATTTTAAGCCATTAACCGATGATAAAAGAGCTATAATTATAGGATTTGGACCAGCAGGTATGTTTGCAGCAATTACTTGTCTGGAAAATGGAATAAAACCCATTATTTTGGAAAGGGGAAAGGATGTTCGTGAGAGGAGGAGGGATCTGGCACTTTTAACCAAAGAAATGATCGTGAATGAAGATTCAAACTATTGTTTTGGAGAAGGGGGTGCAGGAACATATTCAGATGGTAAACTATACACAAGGGCTACAAAAAGGGGGAATGTTAAAAGAATACTCGAGATACTTCATTATCATGGTGCAAGGGAAGAAATACTGTATGATGCTCACCCCCATATAGGGACAAATAAACTACCTTCAGTTGTTACAAAAATCAGGGAAACCATCGAAAATGGGGGAGGAGAGGTTCACTTTAATTTGAGAGTAACAGACTTTAAAATTGAAAAAAATAAAATTAGAGGAGTTGTTCTTGCCAATGGTGAAACAGTGGAGGGTGATCATTTTATTTTAGCCACCGGGCATTCTGCACGTGATATTTATAAATTGTTGAATGATAAGAAAATTCAAATAGAGGCAAAACCTTATGCACTGGGAGTGCGAATTGAACATCCACAACAAGTAATTGATCAAATACAATATCATTGTATAGGAGAACGCAGTGAATGGTTGCCGGCATCGAGTTACTCTTTGAAACATCAGGCTTCAAATAACCGGGGTGTATTTAGCTTTTGCATGTGTCCTGGAGGATTCATTGTGCCTGCAGCTACATCGCCGGGAGAAATTGTAGTTAATGGAATGAGCCCCTCCAAAAGAAATTCTTTTTTCGCGAATTCCGGAACTGTCGTAACGGTAGATCAGCGTGATTTTAAGAAATACGAAAAGTATGGTTCTTTGGCTGGTATGTATTTTCAACAGGAAGTAGAGCAAAAAGCATGTCAAATAGCTGGGAACACGCAGGTGGCTCCTGCGCAAAGACTCACGGATTTTATGAATAATAAAATTTCAGGTTCCCTGCCGCCAACCTCTTACATACCGGGGCTACAATCTGTAGATATGAAAGAACTTTTACCTGAAGGGATATATACAGCGTTAAAAGAGGGAGTGAAAGCTTTTGGTAAAAAAATGAAAGGGTATTACACCGAAGAAGCTCAACTTGTAGGTGTAGAAAGTAGAACCAGCGCCCCAGTGAGAATACCCCGGGATAATGAGAAGTTGCATCATCCGCAAATTATTAATTTGTTTCCTTGTGGAGAAGGAGCCGGTTATGCCGGAGGTATTGTTTCAGCGGCAATTGATGGTACCCGATGTGCTGATGCATTGATTTGAGAATTCAGAAGTATTGATGGTTGTTTTTGTTGCTTTTTTTGGCCAATTAAAAAAATAAAATTTCCCCGCACCAATGAATCCAGATTTGAAAATTTTAAAAAATTGAAAGTAGTAAAGGGAACATTTTTAGGAAGCCAGGTGTTCAAAAGGTTGGGTATGTTATTGTCATTTTTTACTTTGTAAATGCATCAGAAATTGTAATATGATTCAATACATAATGAAGATTAATGACTACCACAATTTGATATCTGCTATCGGTAGTATAATAAATAATCAGTCAATATATGAAAACATTAATATTAGGGGCATCAACAAACCCTTCAAGGGCTTCTTTTGAGGCCGCAAGGAGATTGAAAAATGCCAATATTGTATTTGTTCCTGTAGGGTTGAAAAAGGGTGAGGTTTTTGGAGAACAAATTCTCAGCATCAATGATAAGCCTGAAATTGATAATGTTGTGACCTTAACACTTTATATTGGCCCAAAAAATCAACCGGATTTGTATGATTATATTCTTGCAATTAATCCCAAAAGAATGATTTTTAACCCTGGTACTGAAAATGATGAATTGTATAAACTAGCAACAGACCAGGGTATACAGTGTGAGTATGCCTGTACTTTGGTTTTGCTGGGTACAGGGTTGTATTGATGAAATGGTATGATGTTCTGCGATTTCTAATTTGTAATTCAAAGCCGTTAAGTTAAGGGAGAGTACTTGCTCTGTTATTTCCAGAATACCAGAATAGGTTCAATACCCTCTATTTATCACCAATATCAAAAGATTTTCCTAGCGTATTGTATCTAACTATAGTCCCATTTTTACGGAAATCTTGAATTGTTTCTTTTAAATGGTCGTTTTCAGGATTTTCCAAATCAAGTTTTATTCCTTGGAAAAAGAGTAAATTTAGTTTATCCAGTTTTCTGATATCTACAGGTATAATTGAAATAGGGGTATATGAAATATCCAGGTCGGTAAGATTTATTAGAGAAAATATCACATTTGGAAAATCAGGAAAATCATTGTTTTGGATATGCAATACTTCAAGGTTTTTTAAATTTGTTATAGAATTGGGTAAATAACTCATTCTATTATGATGAATATATAGCTTTTTAAGGTTATTCATAGTACCCAAAGTTTCAGGAAGTGTGTAAAGTTGGTTATTGGACAAAAACAAGGTTTCAAGATGATCCATTTTAGCGATTTTATCACTAACCTGAGATAAATTGTTAAAGTACAAATCCAATTCCACCAGATTTTCCAAATCAAACAATTCTTCCGGTATTTTTTCAATTTTATTATCGTAAAAACTCAGTTTTTCTAAATTCTGTAAGTTACTAATGGAGGTAGGTATCGATTTGATATTATTTTGTGTAAAATTCAAATCAATCAGTTGAGTCATCTTACTTATTTCTTCAGGCACACTATCAATTTTACAGGAGGTAATTTTGAGAAATTGTACATTTTTCAGGGCTGTAAAGTCTGTATTGGTAAATTTTAAAGGATTATAGCTTACATCCAATCGAAAAAGTTTCTTGTTTTTTCTCAATAGGGAAGGTATATCCGTCAATTCATTTTTTGTGATGTCTAGATCTTCAAGATTTTTAAATTTCTTAATCCATTTAGGAACTTGTTTCAGATTGTTGCCTTCCAGATATATTTTTTTAACATTTTTGTTTTTTTTCGCCTTAATTCTATGTCCTGAGAGTTCGTTAAAAGATATATCCAGATATTTCAGGCTGTCTAATCTTCGCAATTTTCCGGGCAATTTTTCAATATTATTGTATTTTAATTCAAGCCTTTTTAAATTATTATATTCATACACGAAATCTGGTATTTCTGTCAAATCAAGGTAGGAAAGGTTTAGTATAGTTATGTTTTCTTTTGAATCTGAATTTTTATAATATTCAAAGTTTAATTTAGCTTTTGTTTTTAATTGCTGTAATCTTACCAATTTTAGAGAATCCATAGTTTGTGATCTTGTCAATGAATCTTTAAAATGAAATGATGTGGTAGAACTTTGCGAAAAACTAATATGATTTATAATAAGAAAAGAGATAAAAAATAGCGATCTTAGCATGTCCAAAAAAATTAAATAACTAAAATTTTATTTAACCATAAGTAAAACTAAAAGATTAGTTGATAAAATAAAATTTATATGTGGATAAATGTATTTTTCATTATAGTTTTGTGAATTATAGAAAGAAATTATGAGCGATAGTAAAGAGAACAATAAATCAGAATATTCGGCAGGTAATATACAGGTACTTGAGGGACTTGAAGCTGTAAGAAAAAGGCCTGCTATGTATATTGGTGATGTAGGAGTTAAAGGTCTGCACCATTTGATTTGGGAAGTAGTTGATAACTCAATTGATGAAGCTTTGGCCGGACATTGTGACGTGATTTCTGTAACTATTCACAAAGATAATTCTGTAACAGTAGAAGATAACGGTAGGGGAATACCTACAGATTTGCATGTTAAGGAGAATAGATCTGCATTGGAAGTAGTTATGACAGTTTTACATGCTGGTGGTAAGTTTGATAAGGATACTTATAAAGTGAGTGGTGGATTGCATGGAGTGGGAGTTTCCTGTGTAAATGCATTATCTACTGAATTGATAGCTACAGTTCACAGAAAGGGCGAAGTATTTCAGCAAACATACAACACAGGGATACCCCAGGAACCAGTAAAAATTATCGGGAAAACAGAAAAAACCGGAACGATTGTAAAATTTATGCCCGACAGTTCCATTTTTATTGTTTCTGAATATAACTATGATACAGTAGCCGCCAGAATGCGTGAATTAAGTTTTCTGAATGCTGGTATTACTATAAATTTAACCGACGAGCGTGAAGAGGAAGACGGCGGATTCAGAAAGGATGTATTTTTATCTCAAGGAGGTCTTAGGGAATTTGTAGAGTATTTGGATTCCACTCGGGAACCACTTATTCCTGAAGTTGTTTTTATGGACACTGAAAAAGGTGAAATACCGGTTCAGGTTGCCTTGAATTACAATACTTCTTACAGTGAGAATGTAGTTTCCTATGTAAATAATATAAATACAATAGAAGGTGGAACCCACGTAGCGGGATTTCGGAGGGCACTTACCCGTACTTTAAAATCGTATGCTGAAAAGTCGGGTTTACTTGATAAACTGAAGTTGGAGATAGCTGGTGATGATTTTAGGGAAGGTCTTACTGCCGTTATTTCGGTAAAAGTACAAGAGCCACAATTTGAAGGACAGACTAAAACCAAACTGGGTAATAATGAGGCCATGGGTGCGGTTGATGTGGTTGTTGGAGAAATGCTACAAAGTTATTTGGAAGAACATCCGAAAGAGGCGAGAATAATAGTAAATAAGGTGATTTTAGCGGCACAAGCCAGGCATGCAGCCCGAAAGGCCCGTGAAATGGTGCAGCGTAAAAATGTGCTTTCAGGTTCAGGTTTGCCTGGAAAACTGGCCGATTGCGCTAATTCTGATCCGGCAGTTTGTGAGATTT
>JAOUKG010000143.1 GCA_029882725.1 Cyclobacteriaceae bacterium | reverse complement strand
TCGTCTTTCACAACACGGCCTTCTTCGTGGTTGATCAGTTGAAGGTCAATAGGACTGGCATCCAATTGTTCATAGATAAACTCACCCATATAATAGGTGGTCTTCACGGGCAAAGGAACCGGAGTCACATCCGTGGATTCCTGGTGCACCATCTGTGCCAATTTGAGCTTGAATATCTTCGTGGCTAATTGTCTGCATCAGGATTTTAGGATTAACAGGATGGGCAGGGCAGGAGGAATTCTGGATTTATTTGCCAAAATATTTCAACTTTTTTTCTTGGTTTTGTCCTTATTGATTGATCGATTTTTGTTAACCAATTTTAGGACGGGGCAAACAAAAACCGCACCCTTCTCCTCTTCCTCGAGGGAAAAGGGAGCTATTTTTCTTTTATTTAAACTGAATTAAAACATAAGCAGAAACAAAAAATAAACGTTTATTTTCTCGGTTAAAGAGACTAAAATTTTGGGATATGAGGAAAATTTTTTAGGGACATAGCATCTTCCCCTCCCCGTTTCAAGTTACAAAAAGCAGCATTAACCAGCCGTTTATTAAACACTTAAATTAATAATGAGTGATGCTGAATTTTCTTAACTTTGCACCATGAATTATTTGTCAGTAGACCAGGTGTCCAAAAGTTTTGGGGACAGGGAAATCCTTAACAAGGTGAGTTTTGGTGTGGATCAGGGAGAAAAAGTGGCCTTGGTTGGAATAAATGGAAGTGGAAAGACTACTCTCCTTAAAATAATTTCAGGCCTCATTAAGCCTGATTCTGGCAATTTCAGCTTCCGAAAAGGTATTCGTGTGGCCCATTTATCACAGAATCCCACCTTTGAATCAAATGAAACCATTATTGAATACATCCTTTCCGGTGATGATCCTAAATTAAATCTGGTAAAAAGGTATGAAAAACTGATGCAACATATGGATGAGGATACTGATCCTGACTTGCTTACTGATACTCTGGCTGAAATGGACAGCCTGCAAGCCTGGGACCTTGATTCACAAATCAAACAGATACTGGGAAAACTTCATATTCATGATTTAGACCAACTAACGGATTCACTTTCCGGGGGACAGAAAAAAAGGGTGGCTTTGGCTAGAATTCTGATTGAAAAACCGGATTTCATGATTTTGGATGAACCTACCAACCATTTGGATCTGGATAGTATCGAGTGGTTGGAACAATATATTTCTTCCCAAAAAATGACGCTTTTGTTGGTTACTCACGATAGGTATTTCCTGGATTCTATAACCAATGTCATTTTTGAAATTGATAGACAAACCATATTCACTTACCGTGGAAACTATGCCAATTTCCTGGAAAAGAAAGCAGAAAGAGAGGAGGTAGAAAGAACTGTTGTTGACAAAGCAAAAAATCTTCTAAGAAAAGAGCTGGAATGGATGAGAAGACAACCCAGGGCAAGGGGTACTAAGGCAAAATACAGGGTAGAAGCTTTTTACGATATAAAAGACAAGGCACAGGGGCACCAAAAAGCGCAAGCCATTGAAATTGATTTAAAAACTGCAAGAAGTGGTAAAAAAATTCTTGAGCTGGAAAAAATATCAAAATCATTCCCCAACAATAAATTGTTTGAATCCTTTTCTTATATGTTTAAGAGAGGAGACAGAATAGGAATTATTGGTAAAAATGGTGTTGGAAAATCTACGTTTCTGAATATTATCATGAATCTTGTGCCCCCGGATAGTGGGACAATTGATTATGGGCACAATACCAAATTTGGTTACTACACCCAGGGAGAACTCGTCTATAAAGAAGGCCAAAAGGCTATCGACATCATCAGGGAAATTGCCGATTTTATCGAAATGGGCGATGGATCCCAGATAAGTGCATCGCAACTGTTACAAAAATTCGGATTTCCCCCTTCCCAACAATATGACTTTGTGGATAAATTCAGTGGAGGTGAAAAAAGAAGGCTCCAGTTATTAAAGGTCCTTATGGGCAACCCTAATTTTCTGATTTTGGATGAACCTACCAACGATCTGGATCTGATGACATTGAATACATTGGAAGATTATCTCGAAACTTTTCCGGGATGTATTTTAATGGTTTCTCACGACAGATATTTCATGGATAGAATTACTGATCACCTTTTTGTTTTTGAAGGAAACCATGAAATAAGAAGTTTTCCTGGCAATTTTACAGATTACAGAGCCAAAAAAGCAGAAGAAGAATCACAAAAAGCCGAAAATGAAAAATTGGTTGAAAAAAAAGCACCCGTCAAAGTAAAGGTTGAGGTTGAGGTTGAGGTAAAAAAGACAAAAAAAATCAGTTACAAGGAACAGCAGGAATTAGAAAAATTAGAGAAAGAAATTGCTGCGTTGGAAGTGGAAAGAAATACAGCCATTGAAGAACTTAACAAGGGAAACGATGATCATGCTGAGATTGAAAAACTGAGTAAAAGAATTGGGGAAATTGGAAAGTCCATTGACGAAAAAGAAATAAGGTGGTTGGAATTAAATGATAATGGATAATTTATAATTGATAATTGATAATGGGGATTGAGGAATTAATCAAAAAAATAAATAATATTACAAAAAACAGTCCCTTATGAATGCTGTGGTCACCTTACTTTTGTTGGTATCAGTGCCTTTGGCATTAAAGAAAATTGAAAATACAGCCCTGGTAAAGGTGATCAGTCCGGTGGCATTGGCCTACCTTGCCGGGATTCTACTTTCCTTCCTACCTTTTAAACTTCCAATACCTTTGGTACAGGAAGTTAGTGGAATCAGTATTGCATTATCAATAAGTTTGTTGGTGCTTGATAGCCATTTAGATCGATTTAGAACCCTCTTAAAGCCTGCATTGAAGTCTTTTTTTCTAGGCATTGCAAGCCTTTTTATTGTAACACTTATCGTTTGGTTTACCTATGGAAAGAAGGTCGCCTTCGGAGCCGACATCATGGGAATGCTCACGGGAATCTATGTAGGGGGAACTCCCAATATGAATGCTATTGGTTTAGCCCTGGGGGTGCCCAATGAAACCATTGTTATTCTAAATACAGCTGACATTGTGTTTGGGGGAATCTATTTTTTATTATTGTTAACAGTAATCAAGCCTTTTTTATCCCTTTTTCTTCGAAATTATGTGCCCTTGGGTATTTCTTTCGAAAATAAAGAAACCGATAAAATTCAACCAAACCTGACTATTAAGATAAAAAACATAGCCCTAAATTTCTTTTGGGCGGGCTCTGCATTGGGACTTTCATTTTTATTTGTCAGTTTACTTTTCGATAAAATGAATGTGCCTTTTTTTTTAATTAGCCTCACTACCTTTTCGTTTTTGCTCGCCCAATGGAATCCGGTAAAGAAAACCTTATTGAAGTTTGACACAGCAGATTATCTACTTCTGGTATTTTCATTTGGTATAGGTTGCCAAATAGATTTAGAGAAATTTTTTTCTGAAGGATCGGGGGTCTATTTACTTACTGTATCTGTGTTTCTCGGGACTATACTCTTACATTATCTTCTGGCTTATTTCACAAAAACAGATGTCGATACCTTGATCATCAGTTCCACTGCTGCCTTGTATGGCCCAGCCTTTATTGCTCCTATTGCAAAAGCCATTGGGAATAGGGAGTTAATTATTTATGGAATTACACTCGGTCTTTTTGGATATATTCTCGGCAATTATTTAGGGCTTGCAGTCGCTGGTTTTTTGGAATATCTCTTATAAAAGAAACTTTTAAAACATAATTTCATCCGGGTATTCTTAGTAGAAGGATCAAAGTGGGTTTACACTGATATAAACTGAATGTTCTTTAACGGACTTGTAAAGCTCTACCTCACCCCAATTCATTTTTTTGTATTTGTTTTTTATTAACAAAAAAATAAATCTATAAGCCTTAAAATCCCTAAATCAAAGTTCAAACAAGCATAACGTAATTTTAATTTATCGAATCTGTAATTTATACATAACATACAAGACTATGATTATTGATTTATAATATTTTTTATTGTATTAATTATAATAATCAGTTTATAAGCGGCTATTTAATAATTTAATTAATATTATTAATTATTTACTCAATAATTCTTTAAACCAAAAAGCCAGTTTTATGTACTATTTAAGTGAATCAGTTCTCCAAAAATTAGAGGAGATGCAAAAAAAAGATGAGCTATGTAAAGATTTATTTACAGAATTGAGAGGACTCATTTACAGAATTTCCGGGGAATTGATCACAATTACCTTAACTACCTCTCCTACCCTGCATATTGAATATGTTGAAAATGCCCTTAAATTATCCAATCACCTCCAGGCACTGGTAGTAGCAAAAGCTCACGAAAGAAAAATTAAAACAACAGATGAGTTACTGGACTGTATTCAAAAATTAAGAAATAAATTAAAAGAATATATCCAATATAGAAGACTGAGTCTATTGGTAAGGGTAATTTGATGTGGAATGATTGTGCCCCAATTCGATTACGTAGGGATCCACGTGGGTTGTATGGATCACGTATGGGCCGTATGGGTCTTGGATCACGTAGAGACGCACGGCCGTGTGTCTCTACGTGATCCAATCGTATACCCAACATCCCACGAACCTACCTCTATTCATTACCAGCAACGGGCTCTAAAGCCATTCCACAAACAGAACATTTATCCCCTTCAACACCTTTTTCCTCAGGGTGCATCGGGCAACTGTAGGCTGCCTGGTTTTTTTCTACCGCATTCTCATCGCGATAATGGTTATCTTCGCTTTCACCAGCATTTTTTGGTCCACAGGCTACAACAAAAAGCAACATTACTAAAGACAACATCGCTAATTTTAACGTTTTAAATACTACATTTTTCATTGCTTCGATTTATTATATTAGAAAATTCATTTACTCATTTAATGCTATCAGTCACACTACCACAGGTCAACATTTCCTCTCCGTAATATGGATTTTTTATTTCAATTTCTGAAGAAAGCCAAAAACTGCCTTTCTCTGAATTTGCCATTGGACAATGCTGATAGTATAATCTTTTATTATTGATTTGAAAGGCCTTTACTATTTTATAAAGTTCTTCAGAAACAATTGAGAACTTTTGTCTCTGTATTATTAGTGGATTCTCTTTGGTCAAATCTTGTAATATGGGGTTTACTATAGCCAAAAAATCCATCCAAAAAACATGTGAAGCTCCTGAAAGTGTTTCCATTTTCACCTCATCGATTGCCTTTTTAAGGTTTTCACTATGTTTCGCTGCTGAATTTTTATCAGATGCCACCAAATCATCTTTTAAAAGTAGATAATTATCAACCACCTCATTCATTTGTTGAGAAAAACTTTCAGAAACATTCTGAAAAACTACTGTTTCATCTACCGATCCCTTGTTCGAATCTATTAAAACCTCATTCATCATACTTTTTTTACCTTGAAGTTGAGCTGCCGCATCAATTTTAAACACACCATTTGAAGCAATTTCTTCACCCTCACTTAACCCCGATAACACGATAAAGGAATTACCAACCTGAGAACCTGTGACAACCTCACGATAACTAAATACTCCCTCATTAAAGGGATCACGCACATAAACAACAGACTTTTTACCTGTCCATAATATGGAAGTTGCAGGCACTAACAATTCCGTTTTATTAACCGGAGAAAAACTAACCTTGCCCTTTATAAGCATTTCAGGTCGCAATAACCCATCAGGGTTTGCAACTTCAGCTCTTACCCCTGCCACTCTGGTTTGGGGGTCTAAAACCGGATCAATAAATGAAATTGTGGCTGCAAACTCTTTTCCTGGCACAGATTTGACTGAAAAAGTAATTTTTTGACCTTTTTTCAACCAGGTAAGATCCGACTCATAAGCATCAAAAACTACCCACAATTTACTCAAATTGGAAACTTCAAACATTTCGCTTCCCTCCATTACATGTTCTCCCAGCGATATCTTTCTTTTAGTAACTGTACCTCCAATAGGTGATAGGATAGGTACCGCATACTGGACTTCGCCGGAATCTTCAATTTTTTTAATCTGGCTCTTCGATAATCTCCACAACAATAGTTTTTGCACCGCCGCATTGTAAAATTCAGGGCGGCTATTTTTCAATCCTGCTGATTGTATGAGTTCTTGCTGCGCCGATACCAACTCGGGAGAATAAACCGTTGCCAACACCTGGCCGGAATACACTTTTTGCCCTGTAAAATTCACATAAAGCTTTTCAATTCTACCTTTGACATGTGATGAGATTTCAGCCACACTTCTTTCATCAGTAGTAATTTTACCGGATAAGAACAACTCTCCACTTACTTCCTGTCTTATGGCTTTTACTGTACTCACATCGGCAATTTTCCTGGCATTTTCTGAAAGGGAAACCTGAAAATCCCCCAAACTGTTATCCATATCCTCCAATAATATTAAATCCATACCACAAATCGGGCACTTCCCCGGCTTATCCTGACGAATTTGAGGATGCATACTGCATGTCCATATTTCACCTTCATGGTTGTTTACTTCTTCTGTTTGAACAACATTCTTATTGGCATTGTTTCCACCGAAAATCATCCATCCTACCAATAACCCTACCAACAAAGTCGCTGCATATGGGCCATATTTCAATAGGTTCTTTAAAATAGTATTTATATTATTTTTCATAATTGTTTCTATATCAATAGTTAATATACACCTGATAAAAACTGAATCATTGTAATTGCTTTTTGCTTGTTTACTCTTGCATTTTCTGCCGAGATTTTAAAGGACAGAAGCTGGCTTTCCAGAAGTAGTAAATCTTCAAATTTCCTCAGGCCACTGGTGTACTCTGACAGCATAATTTCCAGAGCTTGTTCATTGAGTTGAATAAGTTTCATATCGATATCCAGGCTCCTTTCATATTTACTGTAATTGT
>JAOUKG010000142.1 GCA_029882725.1 Cyclobacteriaceae bacterium | reverse complement strand
CATGATAAAAAAAACACTAACCTTCGTCTTTCTACTAATTTTTTCTGTGGCAATGGCTCAGAACAAACCATTACGTATAGTTTTAATTGGTGCCCATCCCGATGATTGCGATCAGGACGGTGGTGGTACAGCCATTTTATTTGCCAAAATGGGACACGCAGTTAAGTTTGTGTCGGTAACCAACGGTGATGCAGGCCATCAAACCATAGGCGGTGGCGCATTGGCAAAAATCAGACATGCCGAAGCTCAAGAAGCCGGAAAACGATTTGGAGTGGAGTATGTAGTGTTGGGTAATCACGACGGAGAGCTTGTTCCTTCTCTCGATGTGAGATTGCAAGTAATCAGGGAAATCCGCAAATGGAATGCCGATGTTGTAATAGCCCCACGCCCCAATGATTACCACCCCGACCACCGTTATACCGGAATTTTAGTGCAAGATGCTGCCTACATGGTAGGAGTACCCAATGTGGCTGCCGATACTAAACCATTGGCCAAAAACCCGGTGTTTTTGTATTATCAGGATTGGTTTCAAAAGCCTAATCCTTTTACTCCCGATGTAGCCGTGGATATTTCAAGCGTTTACGAACAAAAAGTATACGCTATGGCCGCTCATGATTCTCAAATGTTCGATTGGTTGCCATGGATTGGTGGTTATGCCGATCAAGTACCGAAGGGGGAAAAAGAACGTTTAGCCTGGTTAGGAAAAACAAGGGCCGTAACTATTACGCCAGAAGTGAGATTGTCGCTGGAAAAATGGTATGGAAAAGATAAAGCGAAAGCAGTAAAACACGCCGAAGCTTTTGAAATTTGTGAATATGGCAGACAACCAACTGATGAAGAAATCAGACAGTTGTTTCCCATGTTGGTTAAGTAGCTGTGAATTGTTTTATACTGTTGTGTTATATAGACAAATAGAGTGTAAAACAAACCCAACACCTCAACAACTAAACCCCTAAACACCTCAACAACTAAACCCCTAAACCCATCAACACCCCCACAACAATGCACAAACAATTGGCCATAGGAATCGATCTTGGAGGAACCCACATCAAATATGCTTTGGTTTCGAAAGAAGGCGATGTACTATGGGAAGGTAAAAAGCCTACTGAAGCCGAAAAAGGTAGGGAAAGTATGATTCAAAGGCTTGCAGAGTGTGTGATGGATGCGAAGGAATCAGCAAAAACTATTGGCGAAGTAGCTTGTGTAGGTATTGGTACTTCAGGCTTGGTGGATATTGAAAGAGGATTCGTAATGGGCGGAGCCCCAAATCTTCCCGATTGGGAAAACCTGCCGCTTGCTGACTTGATTTCCGATAGGGTGGAATTACCGGTTTATGTAGATAATGATGCCAATTTGATGGGGTTGGGAGAATATATTTTTGGGTTGAAAGGCCAAGGTAAAAATTTGATATTTCTTACAATAGGTACCGGTATTGGAGGTGCAATGATTATCAATGGGGATTTATATCGTGGCTCACGATATGCCGGAGCCGAACTTGGTTGTATGCCCATGATCCTGAATGGTGAAACCTGGTATTGGGAAGAATTTGCCTCAACGGCGGTAATGGTTTCTCAATATGAAAGTAAGTTGAAAGAGAAACCCGGGTATCCTGTTGATGGTAAATTTATAGTGGAGGCCTATTTAAAAGACGAGCCCCTGGCAGTGGAAGTAATGGACGAACATTTTCGTTTGGTAGGCATGGGGGTAGCAGGACTTATCAATATATTCAATCCTGAAAACATTGTGATTGGGGGCGGTATTTCTGAGGCAGGTAAGTTTTATATTGATAAAATAGCGGCTGCTGCCGAAAAGCATGCCATGGAAGATTGTTATCGGGGAGTAGAGATTTCTGCTGCTCAACTTGGGAACAAAGCAGGCTTTCTGGGGGCTGCATATTTTGCACTATCACAGTTAAAAAACTAAAAAATGATGAAAAGTAATAAAAGTAACATATACATAGTAGGGCTCATTCTTTTGACCTTTTTTGTAATCTCATTTTTAACCAATATTCTGGGTGCTTTAAATCCGAAAGTAACAGAAAGTTATGTGCTTACAGAGACAATGGCAGGCTTTTTACCTTTCGCGTTTTTTATTGCCTACGGGGTGATGTCCATTCCTTCCGGATTTTTACTTGAAAAATGGGGAGAGAAAAAGATGATGATAATTGCTTTCGGAATGGCCTTTGCCGGCGTGGTGGTTTTTGCCATTTTTCCCCGGTTTGATGTTTATTTGGTTTCATTATTTACGATAGGGGGCGGTATGGCCGCTTTACAGGTAATAATTAACCCCCTTCTGAGAGTGTCAGGTGGTGAAGAACATTATGCTTTTAATTCGGTATTGGCTCAACTTATTTTTGGACTGGCATCATTTATCAGTCCGCAAATGTATTCGTATTTTGTGTCCAATATTGACCAGGGAAATGTAGAGAAGCCACTGATTGGACTGATGTCGGGATTGGTGCCAGAAACTATGTCCTGGGTTTCTGTATATTGGGTTTTTTCAATAATTGCCCTGCTCATGGTGGTGGTTATTGCCTTCATGTCGTTTCCGAAAGTAGAATTACAAGACGATGAAAAAGTAGGAACAAGGGAAAGTTATTTGGAATTATTCAAGAATAGATATGTTATTTTATATTTTTTAGGGATTTTCGCTTATGTTGGCGCAGAGCAGGGCATATCTTATTGGATGTCGAAATTTCTGGAAAACTACCACGGTATAGATCCTGATACTGCCGGGGCAGATGCTGTTTCTTATTTTTGGGGTTTAATGACAGTAGGAGGTGTACTTGGTCTGGTTTTATTGAAACTGATGGACAGTAAATTAATATTGCGGGGATTTACTATTTTGGCCATAGTATGTGTTGCAGCCGGTTTATTTGGAAGTGCACAAGTATCTCTTTGGGCATTTCCCATTTCAGGGTTTTTCCTTTCAGTAATGTATCCTGTGATTGTTTCGTTAGGACTTAACTCTGTAAAACACCATCACGGTTCTTTTGCCGGAATTCTTATGACCGGTATTGCAGGTGGGGCTATTGTTCAGATATTGATTGGTGGCATCAGCGACCTGATATCATTAAAAATTGGAATGATGTTTTTGTTCATAACCCTGGGGTACATCCTCAGCATCAGTTTCTGGGCAAAACCATTGGTGAAAAACAAAACAATATAACATAATGGGGGCGTATGATTGCGCCCCCCTTTCTTTTCTCAATAAATCTCAGTTCTCATTCTTTATCTTAATCTCCATCAAAATAAACGTAAGCTACTTCACGACATTAGATTGAGATTATGATTGGGAATGGGATTAAAGAAACCTAAATCTTAATTCTCATTCTCTATCTTAATCTCTATCAAAATAAACATAAGCTACTTCACGACGTCAGATTGAGATTATGATTGAGAATGGGATTAAAGAAACCTAAATCTCAGTTCTCATTCTTTATCTTAATCTCAATCAAATTAAACGTTTAAGTTTATCCGAATTTTTGCTGTTAAAAAAAAGAGGCGTTAGATTATGGTTATGAGACCAAAATTTGACTATACTGACTTTCAGGTTTTTCAAAAATCACAGAAATACAATTTGGAAATACATGAATTTCTTAAAAACACAAAGCTGGACAAAGCTTTTAAGGATCAGTTAAGACGTGCTTCTTTCAGTATTATGTTGAACATTGCAGAGGGCAATTCGAGAAGGACCACGAATGATCGAAGAAATTTCTTCGTTATTGCCCGCAGTAGTGCCATTGAATGTGCAGCTATTGTTGAGTTTTTAGAATTATCTGAACAAATTGATCAACCTGTCTCTATTCCAATTCTTGAAAAACTTTCTGAATTGTGCAGAATGTTATTTCCTTTTACTGAGAAAAAGGCCCACTCAACGACGTCAGATTGAGATTATGATTGAGAATGGGATTAAAGAAACCTAAATCTCAGTTCTCATTCTTTATCTTAATCTCTATCAAAACAAAACGTAAGCTCAATTCACGGCATTAGATTGAGATTATGATTGAGAATGGGATTAAAGAAACCTAAATCTTAATTCTCATTCTTTATCTTAATCTCTATCAAAACAAAACGTAAGCTCAATTCACGACATTAGATTGAGATTATGATTGAGAATGGGATTAAAGAAATCTAAATAAACCTTTAATCCTTTTCTCTTACTATAATGGGCAACCCGTCCCGTCGCGGATCTGCAACTCCTACCCAATTCCCATTTTCTTTGGCAATAGCATGGATTCCTCCAAAATAAGAATTTAAACCGGGGGTTATTGATAAACTCTCGTCTTTGAATTCAAACTCTAATTCATATTTATCAAGTAGTTCTTTAGTAATTACGGCAGAGTCAGCACTGTTTTCTAAATATATTGTATTTCCATCGACATGTATTCTGGGATATTTTATTAGCTCCTCTATATTATGATTTTCAATCCATTTAGCAGTGAACTGTGCTACAGATGAAATAATTCTGCCACTTCCCGGGCTCCCCAATACCAATACTATCTCTCCATCTTTTCGAACGATTGTTGGCGACATAGATGAATAGGCCATAGCGTGTGGACGTACAGCAAATGGATGTGCTGGTTGCTCGAAAATAAAATCATCCATATACGTATTGTACAAGAATCCCAATTCTTCTGACGTTGCCAATGCCCCAAAATAAGCATTGATACTCGAAGTTACAGCAATCCCATTTCCATCATGATCTACTACCGAAAAATGAGTAGTTTCACCATTTTCTTCCTCTTCTTG
Source organism: Cyclobacteriaceae bacterium (assembly GCA_029882725.1). Lineage (GTDB taxonomy): Bacteria > Bacteroidota > Bacteroidia > Cytophagales > Cyclobacteriaceae > JAHEMU01. The sequence goes on along the minus strand of JAOUKG010000142.1, from coordinate 2,111 downwards.
TTCCAGAGAATAAGAGTTTACAGCCTGTAAAACTAAATCTTTGGCATAATCGTCTGATAATTTAGTGTTCGTGAATTGTTGATATTCAGACAAGTTTACAACGGGTTTTTCCCTTCTGTCTTTATGACCCAAATAAAGGGCTTCAACTATATCATTTTCAGAAATTTCATTATTAGAATCAAGGTTACTCAATAACTTTAACAGCAGTAAAGTAGGCCACCCACCACAAGGTGGAGGTTGTGAATAAATCTGATATCCGTTATATTCTATTTCGAGTGGAGCTAGTTCTTTGGGTTCAGGAAAATTATTCAAATCCTCTATAGTGATCCATCCGTTATTTTCTTCCATATCCTGAGAGATTTTCGCTGCGATTTCTCCCTTATAAAAATCATCAGCCCCAGTTGCAGCCAGCCGCTTAAGAGTTTTGGCTAATTGAGGTTGCTTTAAGGTTTTTCCAACACCGGGTATTGAACGATTTTCATCCATAAAAAAGTAGGTGTTATGAGGACTTGCATTTAGCTTATCACTATACTGTTCAAATATTTTCACCCGGAACTTTCCTACCTTAAATCCGTCTTCAGCGAGTATAATAGCCGGTTGTAACAAATCACTCCAGCTCATGTTTCCGCTCCCATATTTTTTCCAGATGTAACCGAGTACCTTAACGGTAGAAGGTATAGTACTTCTTCTATGGTAGGATAGCGTATCTAAAATAGTGGTAGGTGTACCCGCTGGCGATAAAGTTGTGCCATTTATTGCAATTGGAGCTTGGTTTTTCAATGACAACAACACCTGTGTTCCACCTCCCAAACCAGACATTGCAGGTTCGGTAACACCCAATGCGAATGAAATGGCTACAGCAGCATCCACTGCATTTCCTCCTTTTTGTAAAATGCTTTCACCGACCTTCGATGCTTCAGGAGAGGCTGTACTTACTACACCCAAAAAATCACTTTTACTTTCACCACAAGAAATCGCAAAAAACAGTGCAAACAGTAAAAAGAATCCTACTATAAGTTTTTTAACCATGAAATGAGCACTTTAATTGATGTTATTATTCGAGGACAATAAGATTTAACAAATTCCCCATCCAGTTCAACGTGATTAATATCATTCAGATACTGCAACGTTTTTTCTCCATCGAAATCTACAAATGAAAGTCTTGCTGTAAACAAATCGTCAGGATGACCAAAGGCATTACCCGGAAGTAAGGCCACCCCCGTGTCACGAAGCAGTACTTCACATAATTGACCGGAAGTAACAATCCCCTTTAATTGAAGCTTTTCTTTCCATTTATTGAAATTTGGGTATATATAAAAGCCTCCTTCAGGCTTTGGCATGGTTACCCCCGCCTTTTTTAATTCATTGAAGCAATACAATCCCACTGCAGTTAATACATTTCTGCAATCTTTTACATACATATCAATTCTATCATTCTTCTTAAAAGCTTCCATTGCGGCATACTGTATAGGAGTACTGGTAGAAGTGAAGGTTTCACTGGCTAATACGGCCATTGCTTCCCTGATAGATTTGAGCTCGTCAGGAATTATAAAAATACCAAGCCGCCAACCACCGGCGCCGGCCCATTTGCTTAGCCCCGTACTGATTATTGTTCCTTCCGGGTAATAAGTGGCAATTGTACTGTGATTTCCATCAAATTGAAGTTCCCCATAAATTTCATCGGCTACAACTAGTATGTTGTTTGCTCGAAAAACCTTGCTTAAAGCTTCTAACTCAGTTTTACTATAAGTAACACCCAGTGGGTTTGAAGGGTAATTGAAAATAATTATCCGGCCTTTTTCCGGCTGTTCTCTGCAAATCCTATCTATTGTTTCAGGTTTAATTTTCCAGCTCTCTTCTTCCTTTGTCGGAATCCAAGTGACCAATTTATTAGTAATCACCCCTTGAGGTTCATAAGATACCCAACTAGGTGTGGGCAGAAGTATTTCATCATAATCACAAACAACCTGCAAATTGTACAGAAGTTCTTTTGAACCGGGGCCTATCAGTATATTATCAGCTGAAATCTTAAGCTGATAGTTCCTTTTGTAAAAATCACTTGTTACTTCTCTCAATTCCCTAAGTCCGCTTACAGGTAAATACTCCTTTTT
>JAOUKG010000141.1 GCA_029882725.1 Cyclobacteriaceae bacterium | reverse complement strand
CCACAGTTCCGGCGACATCCTTAATGCCAATAGTAACAGAGGTGGCTAGTTTTTCAATTTTTCTGCCCAAATATTTATGAAGAGGGATACCCAAATACTTAGTAAAGGCATCGTGCAGGGCAATGTCGATGGCAGCTCTGGCCGCGGGATTAATTGGAGTCTTTTCAAAAGCTTCCCACAATAATCCATCAATTTCGCGGATATCTCTGCCTATTAGCCAGTCCAGATTTTCAGGCTCTAAGGCCTTGATGCACATATCCAGTGATTCTCCTACAACGTATTGACTTGGGTTTCCCGAACCTAAACCCACCATACCATTTTCAAGCGTAATTTCAAGGAATGAATTTCTTACATCCGATACGGTTTTAAATGCAATGGTATAAGGCCTTGCGTTTTCAAGGTCTTGAACCCAGGAATGTACTTTTACAATTTTCATGTTATTTCATTAATTTTTTACAAGCATCAGCAATTCTTCCAACACCTTCATATAAAGGTAAAACTACAGGAATGCCCAATTCTTTTTCATATTGATCTCGAAGTTTTTCGGCTTCTTCTTTATCTATATTCATAGTGTTTAAAGCCAAAGCTATAACAGGAGCTCCAAACATTTTAATCAATTTAATTTCCTCCGCAGGTTGAGCTACTAAGTCAGGGTAATACTCCATGTCTTTATAGTGAACTCTTTTTGGATTATGTTGAAGAATAACGCCATCCAATCGGGCAGAAATTATAAATTCCGTGCCGCACGGTCCGCTTGGATTTCTTAAAGATGATTGGCCTTCAATTATGATCATATCAGGATTTTCCTCTCTATAGCACCTCAAAACAGCCCCTTCTACTTCACCCGAGATAAAATCGTTTACTGTGGCGTCAAAAATAAAACCGTGTTTTACACCCTGCATCCATCCCGTTTGGCCAGTGTAGATCATCTCGGCTTTTATTCCTTCTGCCTGCAGGTGTTGGGTTAAAAAACGGGTAGTGGTTCTTTTTCCCAAAGCACAATCAGTTCCCAATACTGCAAGTTTAGGGCATTTTACCTCCATAATCTCCCCGTTCCAGAATCGGGCTTCACCATAAGGTTTTGATTTGCGGATATCATGCAATTGAACTCCATTCTCTTTGGCCAGGGCTACAATATCCGGAATTGTTGATAAGTGCTGATGCAAACCATTTACAACAGAAATGCCTTCATTGATCACTTCCTTTAATGTTACCCGCATATCTTCAGGAACTACTCCCCCCTTAGTGGCTACACCAATTATGGCATAATCTACCTGAATACCTGAATTTATAAAATCTGTGATGGAAGCAAAAACAGGTATATTTCTATTTTTCCCGTCAAGAATTTCGCCGGCGTCTTTTCCCGCATGAACATTATCAATTACAGCTTTCACCGTGAACCTTTCGCTCCCCCGTATTAGCCCATGGGCTGTTTTTGCATGGTTACCAGCTAATAACCCACCGGTAATTACAATTGCATTTCCTGAAATCATTTTAGTACATTTTTAAAATGCGAATTACTGTTAAAAATATCAATTAACCAATTTTTATAGTGTAGACAATACTATTGTAAGGATTTTGCCTTTTGTGACGTTTAATAAAAAAGTTAATTTATTTATTTTTACACAACGTGTAATTATTAGGGGGTTTATTTCATGGCTTAATCTGTAAGCTTATCGATTAACCTCAAATATCTTAAAAATTATAAGTTACATTGGTAACAATGAATTTGGCTTTATTAAAATTGAAAACGAACTGAAGGGTATGAAATTTTCCTTATTAATTATTGAAGATGAGGATTCTGTACGTAGTGGGCTTAGGCTCCTTCTGGAATCAAAATATAAAAATATTCAACTGGCGGAGGCTATTACAGGCGAAGAAGCTGTAGATAAACTCGAACTTCAGAGATTTAATATTATCATTTGTGACTATAAATTGCCCGGACTTTTTGGAACAGATCTTATAAAAAAGTTATTGGAAAAGGATCCGGAGACAAAAATCATTGTTTTTTCACGTTATTCCAGTCAACAATACAGAAATGATTGTTTTGATGCCGGAGCTTTTTCATTTATATCCAAAATATTCTTTGATGAATCCACAATATTTGAGGCAATTGAGGATGCTTTATAATGTTTTTTAGGCTAAAATAAGTAGTTTAAAATAGCGAAATCCAAGTTAAGGATATACGGTATTTCCTGCTAATTTAGGATTTAGCATAGTTTGATTTAAAATAATCAGACATTTTGAGGTGTTTTTTGAAAAAAATATAATTTCTACTCTAAAAATTATTGTTTTTTATTAATTAAAACTAATTTTAATATTCAGTTATTGAACCAGCCAACCATAAGTAAGGATATTGTGAGTGAAAAAAGTGCAATGTTTGATTGAATTAGTTATGCCTGTTTAGAATTTGATAAAGGCAGAAACCAATTATTTAATTTCAAATACTTTCAGAACCTTATAAAAGTTGGAACACACTATTGCTACGTCAAAAAATACCTATAATTTCCATAAAATTGCAAATTTTGGGGGAATGGGCTGTTGTTTATTGAGTACCCTCGATACAATTGCGGACTGCAATAAAATTGCAGCTAAAATTCTGGGATTAAAAAAAACAAAAGAGCTTTTAAATAGCTCTTTTAGCTACTACTTGTCCGATGATCAGAAGACTGAATTTTCGGATACCTTAAGGCAAGTTAAAAAGTCTGGAAAGAGTGAAGAGCGAACTTATCTGCTTTCTAATTTAGATTCAATAAACATACAATTATCATGTCTTGAAACTACCAGGGGTATTCAAGTAGTTATTCTTTTTAAAATAGTATCAAAGGAAACCAAACCCTCGAGAAAGGTTTTGCTCGAGAACCTGGATAAAAAAGATCAAAAACTTAAAAAAATAAAAAAGAGACATAAGCAGTTTGAACAAAGACTTAAAGAGTCACAAAAAATTTCCCAAACAGGTAATTGGGAACTTGATATCGAAACACAAAACTTATATTGGTCTGATGAAGTATTTGAAATTTTTGAAGTAGATAAAAAGGATTTTAAAGGTACAAATGAGTGGTTCCTGGAACTTGTTTATCCTGATGATAGGAAGAAGCTTGTAAAAGCATTCACAGAATCTTTAAAAAGCAGAAAACAATTTTGCATCACCCACAGAATTTTAACAAAAAAAGGAGTAACAAAACATCTGGAAGAAAGAAGCCAAACCATTTACGACAGTCATAAAAAACCATTAAGGTCAATTGGGGTAGTTATAGATGTTTCTGATAGAATTAAAAATGAAGAGCAACTAAAGTTCTATAAAGATCTTCTGGATCAAGCACAAGAAATTTCAAAGATAGGAGGCTGGACCTGGGATCTTCTTACAACCAATTTTACATGGACAAATGAAACTTATAAAATTTTTGATTTGGTATCCAAAAATGTTCCTGATTTAACGTTTGTGGTAAAATTATTTTGTCGTCAGGATAGGAAGGTAATTATTAAAGCGATCCGGGCTCTTTTAACGGAAGGTGTGGCCTTCGATTTAAAACTTAGATTTTTAAAGTCTGAAAATAAATACACCTGGATCAGGACAATTGGGCAACCTGTATATGAAAACAATAAAATAATAAGAGTAAATGGTATTGTTCAGGATATTCAGCATCAGATTTTGATGGAAGAGCAATTGGAGAATGAAAGACAAAAGTATGTACAGACACTGGAGCAAAATAATGAACCCGTAATTACTATTAACTCGAAAAGTATTATTCAGATCTACAATAAGGCAGCAGAAAGATTATTTGAATATAAAAAAGAGGAAATGATTGGTCAACGATTAGAAAAGTTATTCGGACACGATCAGGAGGTCCAAAACAGGCATAAGGATTATATTAAAAATAATGTTGAAAAAAGTTACCATAATTCTTTTGATCAATTTATGCGAATAATTAAGATGTTTACTAAATCTGGAAAGGCCTTCCCGGGTCAGATTAGTTTAACGAAGGTCATTATGGAGAATGATACTTATTATGCCGCTTTTATAAGAGATCTTTCTGAAGACCTTAAGGTTCAGGAAGAGCTTGAAAAAGAGCGTATAAAAAATTTAAAAGCTATTATGATAGGTCAGGAGTTGGAAAGAAAAAGAGTGGCCAGCGAGTTGCATGATGGACTTGGTCAAACCCTCACAGCTGCAAAGCTTTCCCTCGGGGCTTTGCTTCAAAACGAAGACTATGAGGAGGAGTTAAAGAGTAAAATAAGAATAATAAAACAGTTTATAGATCTTTCCGTAGTTGAAAGTCGTAGGATATCCCTAAGTATGATGCCTTTGGAGTTAGAAAGTCACGGCCTCATGGTAAGTATCGAAAAGATACTAAATAAATTAACAACCTCTTTGAACATAAAGACCGAATTCATAAAAGAAGAAGGTTTTGATGTTGGATCAGAAGAAAATGCTAAAATTGTTTATAGGATTATTCAAGAAGCTATTAATAATGCAGTTAAACACGGAGCTCCATCAAGAATTAGTGTTAGTTTTAAAAAAAATAAGGATAAAAAAATTATAGTCGTTTCGGATAATGGAAAAGGGTTTGATTACACCAAAGTAATTAAAGGGCTGGGACTTGTTAATATGTCTCAACGAGCAAGCTCAGTGAATGGAAATATTGAGTTTAATTCGGAAAAAGGAAAAGGAACCGAAATACGCATTACTTTAAGCCCTGTTAGTTATGAAAGATAATCCCCTTAATATTTTATTAGTTGACGACCATTCTGTGATGAGGGAAGGGTTGAAGCTTCTAATAAAATCCTGGTTTAAAAAAGCTGAAATTGGCGAGACATGCAATGCCCACGAAGCAATTAATCTTTTCCAAAAACACGCATTTGATATCGTTATTACCGATTATGAAATGCCGGAAATGAATGGGTTGGAACTTACCCGTACATTGATTAAACAAAACCCCAAAACCCGGGTAATAGTACTTTCTATGCATCAGGATGAGGTTTATGTAAAAGAATGTATCAATGCAGGAGCAAAAGCTTACCTTTCCAAAGCGCTTGATGACAGCGATGATATTATTCAAGCTATTGAACGGGTACTGGAAGGAGGTGTTTATTATGGAAAAAAAACATCTGAAATTTTGTTGAGTGAAATGTTCGTTTCCAAGGATAAAAAACTTTCTCTGAAAGAAATTGAAATCATAAAACATATTGCCAATGGTCTGGTATATAAGGAAATAGCAGACAAAATGAATATAAGTCCAAGAACTGTGGAAACACATCGAAAAAATATCATGGAAAAATTAGGAGTGGACACAAATGCCCATATTATTCGATATGCAATTAAAAATGGAATAGTAGAAGCATAGTAAGTATTATACTCTGCTTTTTTCAGACATTCTCCCTGTTTATTGCTTGAGCTGAGCGGTCGTGAACACGAGTTCCATGCCACTTTTTCTTCAGGTAAATGTTGTGCCTTTTTACAAAACCCAGCACGTATCCCGGGTTCAGTTTCTAATCTTTTTTCGCTCCCAATAACTAAAAGATTTCATATTTTCACTATGTAAATTGCGTAAAAAATTAAGTTTTTTTGTGCAGTCATTGTCTAAATAACTGAGTGTAATTGCCTAATAAAAGTACATTTCTTCCTTAACAGCTAGTTTAAATTTGTGAAAATTATTTAAACAAATTAATAGCTTGACATGGAAAATAGACAAATAACCTATTCTGAGAAAGAAATTGATGTAAATGATGCTCAGGATGTTATGATGAGTTTTGGAAGAGCCTCGATAAGTGGTGACTTTATAGGAAGATTTTATGAAATATTTTTGGAAAGTGAACCGTCAATAAAGCCTATATTTAAAAACACGGATTTTTCAAAACAAAAAGGATTGTTAAGACAAGGAATAAGCCTGATAATCTTATATGCGAAAGGAAGTGTTGTTGGTACAAGTGGCCTTACTAGAATAAGGGATACACACAGAAAAACAAAAATGAATATTCCTCCCCATTTATATAAATACTGGAAGGCCAGTTTGGTTCAAACTGCAACAGAATTTGATAAAAATATGACGCCTAAATTAATTACTCAATGGAATAAAGTAATTGACAAGGGAGTTAAATTTATTAGTGAAGGGTATAATTTATAATAGAATTAAATCCCCGGGTAATTTTTTTTGATTCATGAATTCAATTAAAATTTAAAATATCACTAAGGGATTCACGCAACTACAAGAGTTTATCACGCAAAACTATTTGTATAATTCCTTAGTTTAATAAGATTAATAGGGTACAGAAAACAATAATTAATGCAATTACTTTTGTGATAAATTATTGAGAAAAAGAAAAAAGCACCTAATGAAAACAAGACAAATTGCCTACCCTGCTACCGAATGTAGTGTAAAAGATGCCGAAGAAGTTTTATTGAGTTTTGGAAGGGCAACCCTTAAAGGAGACTTTGTTGGACGATTTTACGATATTTTTCTTGAAAGCGAACCTGCAGTAAAACCACTTTTCAAAGATACTGATTTTGTAAAACAAAAAGACTTGTTAAAACAAGGGATTAGCCTGATAATACTACACGCAAAGGGAAGCTTCGTAGGAACAAGTGGCCTTATACGTATAAAAGACACACACAAAAAGTCCAAAATGGGAATTCCTCCCTATTTATATGGCTATTGGAAAACCAGTTTAATTCAAACAGTAACCGAATTTGATAAGGATATCACTTCTAATTTACTTTCTCAATGGCATAAGGTAATAGATAAAGGAGTGAAATTTATCGCTGATGGGTATGATTTATAACATAGTGAAAACATCTTCTTTTCTATAAAGGAAGAATTCATACTCATAAATTGAATATTGAAAAAATGAAAGTGTTTTTAATTAAAGTATTGCCCCGGAATAATAGTATTAAAGCTTATATG
>JAOUKG010000140.1 GCA_029882725.1 Cyclobacteriaceae bacterium | reverse complement strand
ATTTGCATATCCCTTACAACATACCCCATTGGAAACCATTGCCCCCCAATTTTCCTCCATTCCCTTATTATAAAGGCAACATTGTATTCACTTACGCCAGTATATTTCAAATCGCCGGGGGCATCCCATTTTAATTCACCAGTAATATTATCTATACTAAATGTGGGGTCTCCTGTACCGTCTTCATTACTGTATGTAAATTGGTTAAAGAATTCTTTACGGTTGGGGTCACGATAATTATCTACTGTAGTGCCAACATCTTTTTTAGGAATAGTTAGTTCATAAGAAAGACTATCACCATCAGGATCGTAGGCACCAGGATTGTGAAAGAAAGCTACACCAGGGCAGCCTTTATCGATGGGAGGAATAAGCATTACAGGAGAGTTGTTACATCCTAAAAAAGGATCAACCAATATTTGGGCTTCTATAAAAAATGTAGTGGTTAGCGAATTGTCCATATTCAGGACACCACCATTCCTGTTTTGTTCAATATAACTTATTATGTATTTTCCCGGGGCACCATAGGTATGTACAAAAGAATAAGATGCTGTTCCTACATCTTCACCAAGGTCACCCCTAGGTGTATGAGAAACATCCGGAATCAGGAAACCTTTAGAGCCATCATCATCAGGATCACTTCCATCGCCCAACCGAAGGGTTCCTCCACCGAATAACACCCCTGAGGCCATATCAGTATAAACAAGAACTGTTATGCGAAAAGTTAAACTTTGGCAATTTATTCTTTCCACAATAATTTCTCCAGCTCTCAAGTGTGTAGCCTGGGCCTGAATACCAATGGTAAAAAGGGCAATAATAACCAATATCTGCTTAAAAATTGTCAGATAACTTCTCACAGTTTATATTTTACAATGAATTGAACAATAAAAATAAGTAATTTGTTACACTTATATACCTTTATCTACGACAAAATAGCTTTTTTTACTTTCTATTAATCGATAAACTCTAATTTCGGTAAAACTGACCTGTCTTAATGTTTATAATTTTACATTTAAATTTTATGTTTAAAAAAAACACAATCGCTTTTTGTCCTCTAAGCTCGTCCAAAAATACGAGTTCTTATATTTCTGTGACACCCGATTATATAATTTTGATGGAAGACCAAAGGGAATTAAATATAAATTTAGATGATGCACACTCAATTTCCACTGAAAGCAGGGTTATATTATTACCCACATTATTAGGTGGAATTGTATGTCCCTTATCTTTTATTGCCATTTCAAAAGGTTCAGGAGATCCATGGGTTTTATTCTTTTTAGCCTTTCTGGGACTAATGGCAATTTATAAAGGGCTCTCTGGTCAGGATTACATAATAGTAAAAGACCGGATTAAGGAGTATTCTTTTTTTATTCATGATACACACCCACACTTACAACGTTTTATAAAATTTTGCAGTCTTTTTATCAAAAATAAAAATTTGGAGAACACTCTTATTTTAGCTTTAAAAAACAATGAATGGTTCGAAACAGAACTTAATGAATATATAAAATTGGACAAAGGGAAAAAAATATTTTTAGAAAATGTGCCCCCCCATGAAATTCAAAACAATCCGGATACTCTCTATCTTTACATAACAAACCCACTTAAATATGAGTTGAAATTGTATTTAAAACCGAGTACTACGGGTGATTTTTCACCAATACTTGAGGGAATAATTCCTGCTAATGCATTAAAAAAGTATCTTTAACTGAATAGGGCGTGCTGAAAAACACGAAAAATTTGATTTTATATAAATAAAGCCATTTTTATACAAATAGTTTTTCAGCAATCCCTAAATAACCACTTAAATACCAAAATCAGTTTCATTGAGTAAACTGCTGAAATTTTCGTGTTTTTCAGTATGGTCTATATACTGTGGTTAATAAAAAAGTATGATGTATATTTGGTACTTTATTTATAACTATGACAGAGGAAAAAGAGGATAAGAAGAGAACCATTTGGAATCGAAAAAGGCGTTATTATCAGCCCATTATAAAACGCTCAAAATATTGGCCTGTAGTACTGCTTTCCAAACATAGAAAGGAGTTCATCGAAGAGGTTGTAGAAAATACTATGGCCCGTATTAATAAACTCAGGCCTTCAAAAAAAGAATTGATTGAAGAGTTGGAGACAACTCATTATCGCGAAAAACAGAGGATGAGATCCAACCCCTGGAGAGTTGATCCTCCTGATGAAAAGAAGTTTTGGGATGAAATAAAAAGTGAACTGGTTTCCATTTCCAACCAACCTGAGGGCAAAGAAAAGGCTGAGGAACTCCTGAAACGTATAATTACCAGATATGAGAATGAGATTTCCGGAAATTTTAAATCGAGTAGATACCGCCTAACAAGAAGTATAGTAAAGTTTGGTTTTAGACGCCTATTAAATGCATCACAAGTAAAAGGTATCTTTGCAATTTTTAAAACAGATTATTATCTCACCGATAAAATTCAGATCGTAGGTAAAACGAAATTACTAAGGAAATTGGCAAAGGACAATACCATTGTAATGGTTCCAACACATTTTAGTAATCTGGATAGTATACTTATTGGTTGGATTATCCATGTACTTGGGCTTCCTCCATTTATTTATGGTGCTGGATTGAACCTTTTTAATATAAAACTTTTTGCGTACTTCATGAATAGCTTAGGAGCGTATAAAGTTGATAGGAGAAAGCGAAACTTAATATATCTTGAATCACTCAAAATGTATTCCCATAATGCACTGCTGAAGGGAGCACATAGCATCTTTTTCCCCGGAGGAACAAGGAGCCGTTCCGGACATGTTGAAAAATCACTGAAGAGAGGATTATTAAGTACTGCCATTGAGGCTCAAAGGAGCCTGCTGATGAAAGAAGAAACGAAGAACAGGAGAATAATAATTGTTCCGGTTGTAATTAACTACCATTTCGTATTGGAAGCCCCTAGTCTTATAAACGATTACCTTAAAAGAACTGGCCAGGAACGTTATTATAAAGAAGCCGATGAATACTCTACTTCTTATAAAATCATCAAATTCCTCATTTCTTTTTTTACAAAAGGGTCGAATATTTCAGTTTCAATTGGCAAGCCAATGGATGTATTGGGCAACCCTGTAAATGAAAAAGGGGAATCCATCGATAAGCATGACAACACAATTAATCTTGCCGACTACTTTACTTCTGACGATACTATTATAGAAAATGATCAGAGGGAAGATGAGTATTCAAAAATATTAAGTAAAAAAATTGTTGAGGAATATCACAAAAGCAACAGGGTATTTGCAAGTCATTTGGTTGCCTGGACAGCTTTTAGGTATTGGCAAAGACAATATCCAAAATTGGATTTGTTTGGATTTTTAAGATTACCTGAAGATGAACTTGAAATAGATTACGAAGTTTTTAAAGAAGAAGTCCGTATTGTAAGGGATAAATTGTACGCACTAAAAAAAGAGCAAAAGTTAAAAATGGCTAAACATTTGGAAGGCGATCTTGATAAGGTGATAAAGTTAGGGATTGAAAATGTTGGCCTATACCACGTAAACAGACCTTTATTACAAGTAAAAAATAAAATTGTGACAAAAAGTTTATCCACCTTATACTACTATCATAATCGAATGGATGGGTATGACCTCTGAGAAAAAGCGACCAGTTGCAGTTTTAGGTGCCGGCAGTTTTGGTATCTCGGTGGCCAATCTTTTGGCCACCCATGATCAGGTACTCCTCTATTCAAGGAGTATTGAAAGTATTGAAGAAATGAATAGGGAGCACTGCAAGAAAGGATACAAACTTCATGATAATATAACTGCAACCAATGATTTGGAGTCTATCTTAAAAGAATGTCATTTGATTTTTCCCGTGGTGCCCAGTTATGCTTTCAGGGATTTAATGCGAACGATCTCTCCGATGTTGCATCCCTATCATATTCTCATTCATGGCACCAAGGGTTTAGACATTCAGATACCCGAAGGTAAAACCCTCGATGATATAGAGAACCTGAGTAGAAAAGAGGTGAAAACCATGTCGGAAGTAATTGCCGATGAGACTTCTGTAATTCGTGTCGGTTGCTTGGCAGGACCTAACTTAGCAAAAGAATTGGCCGATAACCAACCCGCTGCAACTGTTGTGGCCAGTCATTTTGAAGAAGTAATTTCCATGGGAATAAAACACTTAAGAAATGACAGATTTCAGGTATATGGAAATAGCGATTTAATAGGCATTGAGCTTGCCGGTGTATTAAAAAATATAATAGCCATTGCAGCAGGTGCCCTTCATGGTTTGGGTATGGGGGAAAATGCCAAGGGATTGTTAATAAGTAGGGGAATGATTGAAATTATGTACATGGGCAGGGCAATGGGAGGTGACTTAAGGGCCTTTTTGGGTTTAGCGGGCATAGGTGACTTGGTTGCAACATGCAACAGTACCCATAGTCGTAATTTTACTGTGGGTTACAGACTCGCAAAAGGGGAAAAACTGGACTCCATAATAGAAAGTATGGATGAAGTGGCAGAAGGTGTGAATACTATAAAAATAATGAAAAGATTAACCAATTATTACAAGGTTAGAGCGCCTATTACCCAAGCCCTTTACACTGTTTTATATAAAGACGTATCAGCAGAGGAAGCACTACAATACCTTATGAATATCCCCTTTAATGTAGATATTGAATTTCTTAAAAAGCTTGATTGATTTCTTCCTTTATTTTCTGAGCGATATCAGCCAATTCTTCTTGTGATGGATTCAGTTTTGGACGACTAAAGTTTATATCATCCATTTTATTTAAAGGAACAAGGTGAATATGGGCATGAGGAACTTCGAGTCCAATAACCGCCACACCAATTCTTTTACATGGCACCACCTTTTCAATTCCTTTTGCCACTTTTGAGGCAAAAAGATTAAGCTTGGCAAGGGTTTCATCATCTAAATCAAAAATATAATCGACCTCTACTTTTGGAACTACCAAAACATGACCTTTCACAAGGGGATTAATATCAAGAAATGCAAGGCAATCAGCACTTTCAGCAACGATATATCCTGGTATTTCCCGGTTAATTATTTTTGTGAATATACTTCCCATATTAATTTATAAACCTATACTGATTTCAATAATTTCAAACGCAATTACCCCTCCGGGTGTTTCAATTTCTGCTTTTTCTCCTACTTTTTTACCTAATAAACCAGAACCTATAGGAGACTGCACACTTATTTTTTTGGCTTTTAAATCGGCCTCTTCTTCGCTCACCAAAATATAGATAAATTCCATATTATTCTTGGTGTTCTTAATCCTTACTTTTGATAACACTGCAACTTGCGATGTATCCAAAGAAGATTCATCGATAATTCTTGCATTCCCCATTACAACCTCCATTCGTGCAATTCGTGCTTCTAAATGACCCTGTGCATCTTTTGCTGCGTCATATTCTGCATTTTCACTCAAATCTCCTTTGTCTCTGGCTTCGGCAATTTGCCTTGTAATGTCTTTTCTGCCTTTTGTTTTTAGATCATGCAATTCAGCTTTCAGTTTCTCATACCCTTCTTTAGTGTAATAAGATATTTTGCTCATGTCTCAATTATTTTAAATAAAAAACGGCTTCACCTGAAACCGTTAATACTACAAAATTAGTTTTTTTTTATTTTCCTACCAATTCGGGGATGTTGGTTTTTACCTGATCAAGCAGTTCATTGTCAAATTTTGCCAAATATAACGTCTTGGCCTTTGAAAGTTGCTCCAGTGTTAATCCTTTAGCTCCCCTCAAGTCGGCTTTGTAAAGACTGGCATTTTCGAAATCAGCTCCTGTAACATAACTATTTTTTAAATTAGCTTCCATTAAGAATGCATTTTTGAAGTTTGCCTTTATTAGAAATGCATTTTCAAGATCTGCTTTAATTAAGTAGCTATCTTTGAAATTAGCCCCACTAGCATAAGCCCCTTTAAGATTTGCCTGATTGAGGTTGGTGTTTTCCAGATTTGTTTGATTAAGCCTGGTATTTTCCAAATTACTTTCAATAAGGAATGAATTTGAAATATTGGCACTATTAATATTGGACCCCGTAAGTTTGATGTAATTAAGATTGGTTTTGGCGAGATAACAATTCACTAAATTTAGTTCATAAATATCATGACGGTTTAATCGCTTGATATTACCTACTGTTCTGAAGGCTGCTTCTTCAGATTCCCACAGGCGAAAGTCATCAATTTCATCTTTATATGTTCTAATTCTTTGCCTTTTCTCACCACTTTTATTTAGTGAAAAAATCAGAATACCAATAACCGCTATATCAAAAAGCATTCCATGTGCCTCCACAAGAATTTGCCCCCAATAAGCATAGAAGTCTGCTATGTAGTACTTCATACTTAACGAAAGTACAAGCACAGCCAGCAAAGCCAGAACTATCAGTGAAGTTAGAACGGGTTTTTCAAGTGTATTATCGACAATTTGTTTAAAGTTTTTTAACTTTTTAGAAAACATATTGATTTTTCATTCTCATTACCTAATTCCAAATCTAACTTTTTTTTTTAATAGCTACTATTGACCAATTATTCGAATATGTAATATATTAACATAAAATCAAACAATTGATAAAATCTTACGTGCTATAACCTCACTTATTTTCCTGTATGAGGCCTTTGACCAACCTGCTATATGAGGTGTTATTATTGTATTTGGATGATTTATTAAAAAATCGAACCTCTCTTTTTGATTTTCGGAAAGTGTATTTAATTTCTCATTTTCCAAAACATCCAACCCTAAACCTCTTATTTTGTTGTTTTTAAGACCTTTTATCAAAGTTTCGTGATCGGCAATTTCACCTCGACTGGTATTGATAAGGTAAATTGACTTTTTGAATTTGTCCAAAAAATCATCATTAATGAGAAATTTAGTCTCGTATGTAAGAGGAATGTGAAATGAGATTAAATCTGCCTGGTT
>JAOUKG010000138.1 GCA_029882725.1 Cyclobacteriaceae bacterium | reverse complement strand
TCCTGGGCTACCCTTTATTTTTGGAAGACAAGATTCTGATTTTAGGTTTAAAGCACAACAAAATAATTGGTTAGTTACCAGTAACTCACTTACAACGCCCTATCTTCAGGTAAGAAGTGAGGATATTAGTCTAAAGGCCAATGTGGAACCATTCAGGGATTTCAGGATTCAATTGGATGCTAAAAAAACTACAAGTGGCAGTTTCCGTGAGATATTCAGGGACACCATACCTGGTGATCAGGTAGGTTTTGCTTCCCTTAGCCCTAGCAGAAGTGGCAACTATAATATTTCATTTCTTGCGATAAAAACATCTTTTATCAAAGGTAATAACAGTATTAACTCACCCATATTTGAGCAGTTTATAAATAACCTGGATATAATACAAGGGAAACTTGGTGCCGTAACCGGCTACAATTTCGAGTCAAGGACACAAGATGTACTTATTCCAGCGTTCATAGCAGCTTATAGCGGCCAAGAGGCCAAAACTCAAAGCCTTAGTCCTTTTCCTGCTTTACCATTTCCAAACTGGAGAATAGACTACAATGGGTTATCTAAATTACCCGGCCTGAAAGAGGTTTTTCAATCGATAAGTATCAAGCACTCCTATAAGTCAACTTTCAGTATAATGAATTTCACCAACTCACTTGAATATGGAGTAAATGATGGAATTAGCCTTGATTTTAATGTAGAGGATTATAATCGGGATTATTTCGCGTCCATACAAAATGAAAGTGGGGAGATTATTCCTATTTATATTATAAGTCAGGTGATGATAACAGAGCAATTTGCACCTTTAATTGGGATTAATTTTAAAACTAATAAAAGGCTGGGAGTAAATTTTGACTATAAAAAGAAACGTGATATAGGGCTTAATTTATCAAATACTCAGGTAACTGAAGTAAACAATACTGATTTTGCATTTGAAATAGAATATACGAAAGACAAATTCAAACTTCCCTGGAAATTTCAAGGGGCAACACTAGTTCTTGAAAACGATGTCCAATTCAGATTGAATTTCAATATACGAAATACAGAAACCATACAAAGAAAAATAGATGAAGGGAGTACAATTACCAATGGAAACCTTAATTTTCAATTGAGACCTACCATCAGTTATGTGGTAAGTGAAAAGCTGTTTTTATCATTTTATTTCGATAGAACCATTAATGAACCCAAGCTATCCAGCACATATGCCAGATCTACCACTCGATTTGGAGTACAAGTTAGATTCAGTTTAGCACAATAATATTTTAAGGATTCAATATTTAATGTATTTTTGAGTGCTAAAAATTCAAAGATAAATTTCATGAACGTACCTGACAATTTAAAATACACCAATGACCACGAATGGGTGTTGGTTGAAGGAGATATCGCAACTATAGGAATTACAGATTTCGCACAAGGAGAACTGGGAGACATCGTTTATTTGGACGTCACTACAGTAGGCGAAGAGATTGAACAGGGTGAAGTTTTCGGTACAGTCGAAGCCGTAAAAACTGTTTCAGATTTATTTATGCCTTTAAGCGGCGAAGTATTGGAATTTAATGATTTACTCGAGAACGAGCCTGAAAAAGTAAATGAATCCCCCTATGAAGAGGGCTGGGTAATAAAAATAAAGTTGTCAAATGTCGAAGAGGTAAACTCTTTGTTTTCTTCAGAAACATACAAAGGATTAATTGGTGGATAATTCAAAGGTCAGAAAATTATTCATTTTCGGTACCTTATTTTGGTCTGTAGTAATTATATTTTTATCTGTTATCCCTGCCAATGACTTACCTCGTATTAAAATCCAAAATATAGACAAACTTGTTCATTTCGGGCTTTTTTTGGTATACGGTTTTTTGATGTCAGGAGCTATAATTATTGACAACAAAAAAAAATATATTTTTATTGTTGTCATCTTGTGTCTTTTTCTCTTTGGTTGGATTATGGAGACAATACAAGGTTTTTTACCAGATAGAACCTCTGATATAAAGGATATAATGTTTAATACATCTGGAGCTATTTTAGGGGTTTCTGTCTATTTAGTTTTAAAAAGGAAAATTTTTAAAGGTTAACTGGATAATTAACTTAATAAATAATAAATTTGTAAATACGTAACTAATGCCTAAATCAAATGGAAGCAAAAAAAACAGAAAAGTCTGACCTCGGTAGAAAAGCTGGGCTGTATTTCAGTGTAGGAATGTCAGCTGCATTGGCTTTGGTAATCATGGGATTTGAATGGAGGAAGTATGACAATAGCAATTTATTGAATCAGAGTGATATATCTGAAGAAATGGAAGAGCTTCTTGAAATTCCACCTACAGAAATACCACCTCCACCTCCACCAAAAATACAACAGCCTCAAATTATTGAAACACCCGATGAGGAGATTGAAGAGGAAATTGAAATAGACTTTGATATCGAAGTTGAAGAAGATGAGGTTATAGAGGACATTGTTATTGATGATGAACCTGAAGCCGAAGTTGCTGAGGAAATCTTTACAATTGTAGAAGATCCTGCAATGCCTGTTGGTGGGTATGCAGCCTTTTATAAATATATTGGTGATAAAATGAAGTACCCTACTCAAGCAAGAAGAATGGGTATAGAAGGAAGAGTATTCGTACAGTTTGTTATAGACAAAGACGGTTCTATTACTGATGTTCATGCAGTAAAAGGAATTGGTGCAGGTTGTGATGAAGAAGCTGTAAGAGTAGTGAAAAGTCATCCTAAATGGTCTCCTCCAAAACAAAGAGGTCAACCTGTTAAACAAAGGATTGTACTTCCAATTACCTTTAAATTGAATTAACACTAATAATAAGCACATAATAAAAAAGGTCTGATGTTCATCAGACCTTTTTTATTATCAAAAACCATTTAATGATCTGCTTAAAAAAGGGATTATTTACAAGAAGAGGGAAAATTTTAAAATCGAAGAATTTCAAGTGTGCGAAAAATGGAATATCTATCTGGGGCTTGCTCAAAAGTCACAGGTGCTTTAGATACGGACGGCCGAAATGAAGATATACGCTTATATCTTATATATTGTAGATAAAACCAATCCTTCCAAATGGTTCTCTAATACAATGGTTTAAAATATAATTCCTGCAATTAAACCAATCAATATTAAAAAAGGTGTCGGTATTTTTGTGAAGGCCAGAATAAAAAAAGTACCGATAGTAATAGCGATATACTCCCACCCTCCGGGTAAGGCTCTAAACAACAAGATAGCAGCTGCTATAACCATACCTGAACTTGCAGCAGTTATCCCCTCTAGCGATGCTCTCACCCACCTGTACTTCTTTAAACTATCCCAAAATCTGATTACAAAAAATATCAGGAAAGTGCCCGGTAAAAATATTCCAAAAGAAGAAACCAATCCACCTATTAATTCACCTGATAACCCGGCATGTCTCATCGAAACACTTCCAACATATGAACTAAAGGAAAATACAGGTCCGGGAAGTGCCTGAACTAAACTATAGCCTGATAAAAATTCCGGGCCAGTTAAATAATGCTTAAACTCCACAAACTCCGTATATAAAAGAGGTATTAATATCTGCCCGCCCCCAAATATCATACTACCATTTCTGTAAAAATTCTCAAACAATCTAAATGGTAATAATAAAGGATTGTTACGTGTAGAAAGACCTACAACAATTGCCAACAAAAAAACACCAGCCCATAAAAAGAAGTTTCTCCAATCAATTTTTAATTTTGATTTCTCCTCAATAGGCTGCTGTTTGTATTTACCTGCAGTAACAAATCCTGAAATAAGTAAGATAACCGGAAATGCAAATGGGGAATTTAAATAAAAAGACAAAAGAGCAGAACACACCAACAAAACAAATCCCGTTTTTGTATTTACTACCTTAATTGTTATTGCATAGGCCGCATAACTAACAATGCCTACTGCCATGGGTTGTATAAACCTGGTAAACCGAAAATCCATACCAGCTTCTGCCATAAAATTAAACAACATTCCCGCAAAAATCATCGCACTGACAGCCGGAAGAATCCAAATTAGAAGAGTGAGATAAGCCAATTTTGCACCACCCATTTTATAACCAATTGCCGTAAGGGTTTGGGTTGAAGTAGGCCCTGGTAAAATTTGACACAAAGCATTTAACTCTATTAGTTCAGTCTCTTTCAAATAGTTATGTTTATTTACCAAAACATCAAGAAACATAGCCAAATGCGCCTGTGGGCCGCCAAATGCCGTAACAGACAATATTGCAACATCCTTAAGGAAAATATAATTTCTAACTTTTCTCATCCTTAAAAGCTTAATCCCTTTAAAGATTTATCCATAGAAAAGAAATTATATTCCCTACTAAAATAGAACTGTTTTATAATTTCAAAAACAAATAAATGAATGTAATCCGGAAAATCAGTATTATAAAACAGTTCTATCTTTTTCATCTGTTATTGGTTAATTTAATTATTCATTTACAAATATGGAAATAGTTGTACTCCAATCCTCTCCATAAGATGTGTGTACTCCATCTGCAAACTGCATAGTTATGGTATGATTTCCGGGGGAAAGTTCCAGTTGGGCTTCAGTTTGTCCCTTGCCATAATGTTTGTGCGTGGAATCTGCCGGTACTACTACTCCTTTTTCAATAAAGTTCCCATCTATAATTAAATGGTGATGCCCCTTCCCCACGGTAACTACACCTGCAGGTTCTATTTCCATACCTTCAACACCCATTACAATAGTTACGGGGCTTGAAACTGAATCGCCGTTGTTTGGGGAAACAAAAAACACTTTCCCCGAAACCTCCTCTACCTCTGTAGTGACAACAGCACCCTCCTCTGAATCTGTCTCAGCAGTTTTCTTGGAGTCACATGCAAATAAAATCAAAGCACTAAAAATGGGAATGATTAATTTTTTCATAAAGTTTATTATTTATTGGTTTACAAGATTAAGCGGTAATT
Organism: Cyclobacteriaceae bacterium; assembly: GCA_029882725.1. GTDB lineage: Bacteria > Bacteroidota > Bacteroidia > Cytophagales > Cyclobacteriaceae > JAHEMU01. The sequence continues at coordinate 1,990 of JAOUKG010000138.1, read as the reverse complement.
TATATAATGCCGCGCCTAATTCAAAACAGAATTTTACTTTGAAAATATTTCACTCAATATTTGGTAACTTTTGAGTTTTCCAAAACCTGATATATGTATAGAATAAAAACCAATCAGGTAATCCAGAATCTTTTTTCGCTCCGCCCACTCAATATTAAGATTACTGCCGTAAGAAGAAGTATTAATGAATTTTAAATCCTTTTCAATTTTTTCATCAGTTTCTGAAATATAATGATCTGTGGCAAAACCAAGATATCTTGCCAGTTTTACCATAAATTGAATATGAAAATAGTGGACTCCTTCTGTTAAGTTATCGAGAATCTCTATTGAATGAAAAATAAACCTAAAAGTATCCTCATTAGGTTCTACTTCCTTTAACGATTTGTACAAGAGCTCGGAAATAAAAAGACTTATGCTGCTTTTGTGCATATCTGAATATAAGGAAAAGAGATTACTTGACATTTTCCATTCAGATAAACGATGGATTTCCCTTTGATTGTGATGATATACAACTAAATCCAATAACATGAGAGGCTGAAAATACCCCATACCTCTTTTTGCTCTTACTGAACGGATTCCATTTACTATATAAGATTGAATTCCATATTCTTCCGTATATATCGTAACAATAACAGAACTTTCCCTGTACTTTACATATTTTAATACAATGCCCCGGGTGGCTGTTAACATGTTGTTTTCTATCGATTATAAATAAATAATATCTGCAAATTATTCAAAATCCACATATTTACATTTAAATTCACCCTTGAATTAAACAAGTAGGAAAACTATTATGAAAAAGGATGAAGCGATACTTGAATATAGCAGGGCTTTTGTTTCTAAATTGATAGAGGAATCAGGGTCTAAAGAGAAATATACAGGAAATGATATAAAAAACTTTTCGACATTGAATTATTTAAATCTAATTATACTTAAGAATTTACTTATTGAATGGAAAATTGAATTGAAGAAAATGGAAAGTCCTTATTTTGACTTTCAACAAAAGGAAGTCCAGGAACAATTTAAAAAATTCGCCAATGTACTCTCCAGAAATATATTAGTAGACCATAATACTTTTAAATCTCTGGCAGAAAAAAGCGTTTATGAGTCATTACTTTTAGTTTCATCTCCTTATGAATACTTCAATGAGATGATTAAAGAAGAGAAAATGAAACTAATTAGTCTTGCCGATTTTAAACAGCTATTTAAATACATTAAAATCAACACACATGTACTTGAATATTTTCTAAAATGCCTTGAAAATAACAAACGGGAAAGTGTTTACGGAGCGAACGATATTCTGGAAGAAGTATTTGAAAATTTGGAAAAACAACCTGCCGATCCAAAACCTTATATTGAAGAATTTTCATCGATTTTACCCTTATCAGAAAATACTTTATATGGAGATTATGGTAAGGAAACCCACAAAAAACAAGAACCCACAAAATTTGAAGATCTGGAAAAAGTAATTGCTTCTACTGATTTCGCAACATTGAATGAAAAATTTCAAGCCCCGGTACAAAAAAGCATCGTCGATATTCATCAAAAAATTGAAGACATACGTAAATCATTGACCCTAAATCAAAGAATTATGTTTGTAAATTATTTATTTGAAGGGAATGAAACTCAATTCAATGAAATAGTAACTCATTTAGAAAGCATGAGCTCCTTTTCTGAGGCCAAATCCTTTATAAAAACAAAGTTTATATGGGATGAATCTTCCGAGGAAGTTCAGGAATTTTTGGAAATACTGGAGAGAAGGTTACGTTAATCAATTATTCTTCTAATCACACTATTGCATTCACGCATTACCTGTCTAACACCTGATTTCTATGTGCATCCATTTTTAGAAAAATGAAGAGTAAAATAGTAAATGACAATAGACTGGAACCACCATAACTAAAAAAGGGCAAGGGTATACCAATTACCGGCAAAAGCCCCATAGTCATTCCTATATTTATCATAAAATGCACTAAAAAAATAGATGCAA
>JAOUKG010000139.1 GCA_029882725.1 Cyclobacteriaceae bacterium | reverse complement strand
CTTTAGTTGCATTTACATAATCTACCGAAAATAATTCCCAACTATCGCCTAAATTAATTAAATCTAAACCATAACACCCCGTGCTAAGTTTGGGAATCATATTAATTTGAGGGATATTCTGAATACTATTTCCGAATTTTAAACTATAAATATCTCCAATATTCGTTTGGATAAAAGCATAATAAAAACCATTTTCAACAGCCAAAATCACCTTTCCGGGAACGGGTATTTTTCCCACCTCGGTTAGACTTGGTTGACTTTCTATTCCATTATTGAATGATATAGAATAAACCTTTCCATTTGTTTCATCAGTAATGACACCTTGGTGAATTCCACAGTTTTTCAACGTAGTTATGCCATTTATTGAGCCTATGCTTCCAAGATTAAAATTAAAAATTTCAGGTTGAGCCTGAGGGCCATTGGTGAATTTTAACAAATACAAAACATTGGAATTTGATTGTCCCAGAAGAGCATAAAGAGTATTGTTTTCCACAATAAGATTCAAACCAAAAGTATTGTGAATATCAATTGGTAAGTTCAAATAGGAAACAGAAGGTGAATTATTCAGCAAATCACTTCCAAAAGATAAGATAGCAGGATTTTCTGCACCTGAATTGGCAATAATCCCATACCATTGACCTCCCAATTCAATAAGTTTAAAGTCTCTGGAAAATGTTGTAAATGAACCGTCATGTAATAATGATACTTCTGTAACATTATTTGCTACCTTATTTATCTTGAATCTATATGCAAAGCCATTATTTCTTACCACGAAACCGTAATATTCATTATCCTTCTTTTCAATATCAAGACTATAGGAAGCCCTAAAGATATCATTCCCTGTATTATATGTAGTTTTTAAATCGGCATTTTCTAAATTATCTTGACATAATTCCCAGGAATATGTATCTGCCACAGAATTATTGATAGGCTTTATTGTTTCATTTAAACAATATGTACTTAAAATATCGAAGTTCACATTGACACATTGAGTAAAACTATCACTGAAAAATCCTACTAAAAGAAATAAAATTAAATAGCCTTTTTTATCCATAGACTTTCTGATACATACGTTTTACTATTGTAAAAGTCAACGTTGAAATAATCCAAAACCTTTTGTAATCTTTGAATTTGATCTATAGAAAAGTAAGTATTCCACTTTGAGAGTTGCTTTTCCTTTGAGTCACCCTCCATGAAATCTATTGTAGTACTACTTTTAGCACTTATTCTACTGTTAATTTGATTAGGGACAGTAATACCCCAATCTTTGAATATTGAGCTAATAATTAATTGGGGTTCAAGAAACAATTGTTCATACGTAATCAATATAAATTTACCGGAAACACAACTAACATTTTCCTTATTTGTAATACACCAAACTGCACATAATTGTTCTTCTTTAGATTCTAGAGAAAACAGAAACTCCTGATGTTCAATGTATTTATTATTAAATGGCATTTTGGGAACTTCAAATTTATTAAATTTATAATCCCACCCTCCTTGTTTCAATTGAGAGGCCACAACAGCAAATGGGTGTCTAATAATATAAAGAGGTTTATACTTAAAGTTATATTGATCTGTTAGCCAAATTAAAAAATCATTTCCTCTACATATTTTTATTATTGGAGTTTTTCCTTTCCATAATAGAACAGGAGTAAGTTTTAGTGAAGTAAATTCAGTAAAAAACGAAACTGACAATATACTATTTATTACCTTTTTAGCTTTCAACCAAACCATACCCTGGGGAATATGTTGCCTCCATCCAAAATGTAGTGACTTTAGAGGTTTTTTATAAATTTCAGCAAAAGGTTCCCAGAAAATAAAGGAATTAGGAATACACTCGAGTAATTCAGCCAACCACGTACTACCTCCACGGGGATCACTAAAAATAAGTATAGAGTTTTCTGGTTTGAAAAATTTAAACTTTCTAAAAAGAAACAACAGCATCAGCTTTTTCTCCAGTTTTATTCTTCGGGTTATTCTAGATACCAGCCCCATTAAACTTCAATATTATTTATTATTGCAAACACCTTAAGATAAATATCTCTAATTATGCTTTCATTTGGAACTTTTGATGCAAGCAAAAGGACGTTTTGATTTCGATGAGAACCGTTCAGCAACTCCAAAAGATCTTTATTATCAAAATCTGGTGATTCGATACTGGTAGTGATTCCACAATAATTGGCAGAAATAAAATCAGAATCATCCCCAATATATTCACCCATAATAATTGGCAACCCGTTTGCCCAATATTCCCTGTTTTTAATAGGTGAAAAAGCCTGGCTAACTTCCGACGACCTGTGAAAGTTAAAAGCAAAGTCGGCCGCCGACAAATAATTCGGTACTTCATCAAAAGAAGACTGAAAAATAATGAAGTTCGACTCCGGGACACTTACCTGTTTAAACCCTTCTTTCCAATCTATTTTTTCTTGAGTAGTTATGATAAGAAATACAATGGAGGGCAACTCTTTATACAGATACCGGAAGAATCTGAATATTTCTGAATCGTAGTACATCCCTCCCTTTTTGCCTACATAAATTCCTACGGGGCGATCTTGAGAAATCCCCAATTCATTTCTTATTTCCTCTCTGGAGGCCACATTGAATCTATACTTATCAACATCAACAGTACAAGGGAAAACAATTAGTTTATCTTCTCCAATCCCTTCTTTGATGAGTGCATTTTTATAGGCATTGGTAAGTGGCAACAAAACCTTAGCAGTCTCTTTTTGTTTTTTCTCAAAATATTTTTGAATTCTATACCGTAAGCCTGATTTATTCCAAACGCCACTTACTCTCATGTAATCAGCGTGGGGTTCGAAAGATTCCACGGCATAAGGGATCTTTAATTCTTTCCAAATTTGATATCCGTAGATTCCTGCCATGGAAGATCTGCAAAGCACGAAATCAATATTGTCTTTTTTACATATTTCTGTTGCCTTTCGAGGGAAATTGAATAACTCATATATTTTATCCAGAAAAAAGAGCCTGGGTTTTGATAAAAATGGTCTATGCTTAACTTTTGGTATATCCCAATCAAAAATTTTACACTCAGAAGCCCTTTCAATACTGATATAGGTTATGGATTTAACTTCATCGAAGTTACTTAACTCTATCAAGTGTGGTCGAATCGTTGACAAACTAAGTCCATCTGAAAATGACCAATAACCTATGTACAAAATATTTAGCGAGTGAATACCTTAAACGCTTTAAAAAATTGAAGTTTACTTAAATAAGATTTGGTCATTATGGACTTTATCTTACTTTTAAAATCTATTGCCTGCTTTGGGGATATATCAAAATCTGATATTAATATTTCCAAAACTTTAAAATAACCAGATTCCAATTTAGTTAGATTCGTCATGGCCGTATTTCCACTTACCCTATACTGATAAACCAATGAATCCGTATGAGAATAAATCCCTGATTTCGAAACAGAAAGGTAAAACAACAGATCCTCGGCATGTGTGAGGCCCATTCGAAACGAGTATTTTTTAATCGAATTCTTCTTTATCATCCATGATAAGCCAAAAAAACAAGCTTCCGATAAGTTCAACAAAGCTTGAAATGGGTTTCCTTTAAATGTGGGTTTAAATAATCGCAAAGTACTATCATGATTTTCACTATTAAACACCCTTACCTGTCCATCCACAAATTCTATTTCCGGGTGATTTATAAATACATCCAGGCGGTCTTTCAAGCTATTTTCAGGAAGCATATCATCAGCGTCAAGAAAACAGAAATAATCTCCTTTAATATTTTGTAATCCTATATTTCGCGCTGCACTTACCCCTTTGTTTTCCTGCTCAAAATAATGGATACGCTCATCTTTAAAGGAAATAATAATGTCCTTGCTTTTATCTGTGGATCCATCATTTATAATTAAAAGTTCCCAGTTAGAATACGTTTGCTTTAATACAGAATGAATGGCTAGGGCAATGTATTTTTCGGCATTAAATACCGGAGTTATGATACTAATTATAGGAGTGTCTATACTCAAACTGTTTTTGAACAAACCAGATTCTGTATTAACATCTTAAAATTATTGGGATAATGAAAGGAATCACAATACTCTTTATTTAGTATATATTTACCTTTATTAGTACTCAATACTTCTCCTAGTAATATTCCACTTTGAACTGATTGATCCGGATCAATCAGTAATGCTATTCCACTTTTTTCCAACAAATCTTTTTGTTCTCCCTCTGTTACAACACCCAAAATTGGTTTCTTCATAGAAATATATTCAAAGGTTTTACCTGCAACGGAATAATTTCTTCCATTAGTAATTTTACTAGATGTCAGGAGTAAATAATCTGATTTTGTTAAAAAATGCTCTACATTTTTCTTTTCAATAAATCCATTATGTTCTATAATACCTTTCAAACCAAATTCATCAACCATTTCATCAAACCAAAATTCTTTTTTTCCAATAAATACCAACTTTAGTTTATTTTTTAAACTGGGATAGATCATCAACATTTCATGAACAATTTTAAAGAAATAATAAGGAGATCTATACTTCCAATCTTCAATTCTTGGGTTATACTGCAATAATTGATACCATTTTTTTTGAAACCATTTTTTCTTAGAAAGATTATTGGTATAAGGATTAAAGTAGAAACTCCCTACATAGGTAATAACAATATCATCTGAATTATATTCAGGCAAATCTAAATATTGTTTAAATCCATTAGGAACATAAATGAATTTTTTAGTGGGTAATAATTTGTGTGCCTTCAGCAGATCTTGAAATTGCTGAACACTTGTGTAGGCAATTAAGTATGCATTATTTATACACTTTCTTTCTAATCTCAACAACATATTATAATGTAATTTCGAAGCATAGGGCGCTATATTCCATTGACTCCATGCATCTCTAAAATCGAGAATATAGGGAATAGCCAGCCTTTTATTAACTTTCAAAGCAATTTTTGCTAAACTAAATGGCGGACAAGTGAATATTAGGTAATCAAATTTTTGAACCTTGTTTTGTGATTCAATAGCCCTTAAAAGGTTTATAAACCATCTATCTCCTATCGGATCTACAAGATTAAAATAATATGACTCATGTATTTTATCTATCCAACTTAGTTTTCTCAATCCAGAACGAACAATGTTGAAACCTACCAAATCTTCTTCAGCCAAGGAAAAAGAAAGATTTGATGAATTATAACATTCTTCATTTAGTGTAAATACAGTTAAATCAAACCCCTCATTTACCAAACTTTTAACCATTTGAAATGGCCGTTGAGCTCCCCCGGAATTTAAAGGAGGAAAGTCATAAGCTATTAAACCTACTCTTCTTTTCAATTTACTTTAGCTAACATTTCATGATACAAATTCAATATTTTTCCCATCTCCACTTCAAAGTTTGCCTTTTTTAAGACATTATCACAAGCAATTCTAACTAGCTTTTCTTTTTGTTCGGAATCCATAGTCATTACTTCTATTATTTTTTTTGCAAGTACTAACGGCTCGTATTTATCAAAGCGAAAAATGCCTTTCCCAAAAACGTCTTCATCATAATGTAGTGGAGGCAAAATGATAGGAACACGTAAGGCCATAGTTTCCATAGCCGAAACAGGGCTACCGTCAGACAGAGGAGTCATAACTACAACTTGAGACTGACCAATTAAATGATAAAGTTCATCTTTACGAAGGTTGGGTAAAAATTGAATATCTAATTCTAAACTATCGGCTATTTTTTTGATTTTACTTACATAAACCTGATCTTTTGAATCTTCATTTAAAAAAACAAATTTCCATTTTTCAGAGTAAATGGTTGGCAATAATTTAATTGCCATTAAAGCCAATTCGTGGTTATACATTGGATACATACTTCTCGGAAAAAGCACAATTGGTTTAAGCTGGCCTACTCTATTTATTTTCTTTTTATATAAGATTCTCAAATCCACACCAGTTCTAATTAAACAAGTTGGTGCAGAGGGAACCCATTCATTTATTTTAACACTTTGGGAAATTGAAGTACATGTAATTATATGGAATTTTTTGAAAGCACTTTTATATTGCTTCATAACAATTCTACTGAGAAAATCTTTTTTTATACTAAATGAGTTTATGGTTTTAAGAATATCTGTACCTCTTGTGGTCAATAATACAGGCACATTAAATATCAACCTCCAATTACCCCAAAGTGCTCCCGGCTCAGCATACATAATATGTATTATGTCTATTTTATTTCTTCTAATTACAGTTCTTAGATAGAATAAGGATTTTAAAACTGAAATAAAGTTCAAAGTAGAATAAGGTGATATGGGAGGTAAGTAGGTACTGTTAGGTAACAGAACCGCATTTTCACGCATCATTTTTTCCGTGGGATTTGAATACCGAGTGCTTAAAACATAAGCATTAACAGAGTCATCTGAACTTAAAAAGTTAATCCAGTTTCTATTATGAGAGGTTGGACTAATATCGGCTAAAAATAAAATATTAATAGTTAATGATTTTTAATTAGTCCTTCAATTTCTTTTTTTGAGTCACTATAAAACAACTTTTTGTTATTTTTTATTTTATCTATGGGCCAGTCCCACCATTTCATTTCTAAAAGTTTTTCTATTACAATTTTGTCAAAACGGTATTTTATAACTTGAGCTGGATTTCCGGTAATTATGGCATAATCGGGAATATCTTTTGTAACGACAGATCCTGCCCCAACAATCACACCATTCCCTATACAAACACCACTTAGTATAACAGAATTTGCACCAATCCAAACATCATTTCCTATATTAATGGAACCTTTAGAGGTCATATCCTCGGTCACCTTATCTCCAAAAATATTTCGTCTAATATTGTATGAAGTAATGGAAGAGCTTTTATGATTAGCCTCCTGAATACTTACATTACGTGCAATGGAACAATATTTACCAATATATATGGGGTA
>JAOUKG010000137.1 GCA_029882725.1 Cyclobacteriaceae bacterium | reverse complement strand
GATAGGGCATACTGGAAAACTCAGCTGACCCAATTTATGTATTTAGCCCCTCATTACAAACCCTATTGAATAAACATGGTTGAATGCCGTTAAGTTAAGGGAGATTATTAGCCTTTGTAACATATATACAAGTCATACACATAAACAAAGTTTTGGTCTTTCAACTTTGTTTATGCCCCCCGAAGGGAGGTCACCCAATAGTAACACCGTGTCGCCAGCCGTTAGGCTGAAGACGCGGTGAAAAAGGATCAACTGTGCCCCGCCCCTGTAGGGGTCGCCTAATTTACGGTCGTAGTCAATGCCTGTTTTTGGAGGTCAATGTGTTCAAGTATTTGTACAAATGATTTTCCCAATTGGGTTTGATTAACTTTTTTCTGCCCTTTACCCCCAGGATTAGGAAGATGTACTTAAAACGTTTAAATGGGCGACCCCTACAGGGTCGATTCCTGTGGCGTTTATTTACCCCGGGTTTTCAGCCTGACGGCTTACAACCTGGGGTTATTATTGGGTGACCCTTACAGGGTCAATAGTACAGCTGGGAATTGGCAATTACCACCATTTTAGTGCTACTTTACTCTTAATTTAACAGCATTAAATCCAGATTCATCAAAAAAAGATTAACTATTTCCTATACTTCCTAATACTCACAGCATCCTTCCCGGGAAAATCATCAGGAACTTCCTGGGTTACTTTTCCTGTAGCGGCCCATTCAGCACCACGTAAAAAGGTGGTGATAAACCCTACACACTCCATTGAATATCCCATATGCCCTAACCCGGTATGAAAAACCCTGCCCTTTCCATATTCAATAGCCAATAATAAAGGTTCGTTTCTCCCTGAACCACCGTGATTTTCCTTATCGGAATATGCAGTAGCCAAAATCGTTGCATTTTCCGCAGGGCCACGCATATGATCATACAACTCATCTTTAGTGTGTAGCCAGGCCGTGGGCAAATCTTTCATTATGGGATGCTCAGGTGCTCTGGTTTCAATCACATATTCATGTTGCGGGCCATGTGAACCCGCAGGACCGTCTGATGGGTCACGCTGAAAGTTACCATCCTCATCATAATAGATATAAGGTCCTGTTTCAACATTCCGACCTCCCCAGCCTCCAATTCCAATCATTTTATTAAAGGCATGCCAGTCTCCCCAGGAGTTGTTGGCAGCATGTACTACTACCAATCCTCCCCCATCCATCATGTATTTTTCAAACTTCGTTTTCGTAGCCTCGGGCCAGCTTGAGGCATTCCAACCAAAATTAGAAATAACCACATCGTACTTTTTAAAGTTCGGACTATAATCAGGATCGGGTACAGGGTCATCTACTGCAGTAGTTTTCTGCCCATTATTCAACGGATATAATTTCAATAACTCCTTAATATTGTCCAAACCAATACTTGGATCATAATGAGGACCTTGCCACGTATAAGCCGTCCGTTGAATATCAACAGTAAACAACCCCGATTTTTCCAGAAAATCTTTCATCATTATCGTGGTCTTTGGCCAAACGCCGTGATTGTTTTCCCCGTCAATAATCAGGGCTTTTTGTTTTTTAGGTTTTATCTCCTTTTCTATAGACACTTCAAAAGGCCCATTATTGAAAAAAACCATGACCAAAAGGACGAAGAATATAATTTTATATTTCATAACTAATTTTTTGAATAACCCACATTCAATATAGGAACATATCTATTTTAATATAGATAAATAATTTTAAACAGTAAATATATTTTCTGAACGGGAGTACCAAACAGCCTTAATACTCTCTTCCCACAGGATACAACAAATACCGGGAATCATAATAAGGAGACTGACTATAAAACCACGACATAATAGCCCGTGGGGTAAGCCCGGTGTTACCCGATTTAAACTCTTCAAATTTAGTTTTCAATTCAGCATCCTCTTTCAGTATTTTTTCAATATAGGGTTCCAAAACATAGGACTCAATATATTCTGTACGACTAAAAATAGTATTAAAATAACCCCATTGAAAAAAAGATTGTGACGACTGGGGTTCTAATAGTAAAACAACCAAATCACCCAACGGTTGTTGTGTCGAAATTCTTACAGAACCTTTTTGATACACTTCCTCCATTTCTCTATCCACTATAGCCTTGGGTATTACCTTTATATGCCCCTCAAAGGGCCGCCCCTGAAATGAATATTCCTCAATTTTTGAAATATTTACCAACTTGACAGAGGGGCTTTCTATTACCTCCATCTCTACCCCATGCATTTCCAAAATAGTAATTACATCGGTCCATGCAGCAGGAATCCAGTATGCCAGTGGCTTCTTTACTGTTATATCCGGCACGTTGTTTTTGTAATTAAAAACTACAATATCCTCCTTGTTACCTGTCCAGTTTACATATTCCTGATTTGTAACCATTGATTTCTTGTAATCAGTAGAGATTCCTTTGAGTAGAAATGAATTAGATGGGATAAAATTCCCAGTGGAGTCTTTAGTAAACTTCCAGGAAAGAACTACTTCAGAATTAACATTTCCTTTATCCTTTTGTATATTATCGATCAGGACAGCACGCTCTTCCGCGACCAATTTTAATGCTTTTTCCATAAACACATAAGTTCCAAGTACCCTTCTGCGAAAATCCTTCAATGAATGATTCTCCACTAAAATTGTAGGTAAATGCCGAACATCACCATAAGAATGTGAAAAACCGGGATCGAAAAAGAAATCAATATTTCCCTCAGAAAAATCTTTATCATTTTTTGAAAGTAGCAAGGGGCCGGGAACATGCCCCATTTTCTCTAATTCTTCATTCATTTGAGGATTGAATGACTTTGACAACCAGGCAGAAATATGAGGTGAGTATCCTCCCCTGTTTATTGACCCGTAGGTAACGTCATACTGATAATCTGCCCCATCTGTAACATGCACATCTATATATAATACGGGTTCGAACTCATTGATAACCTTCACTACCGACTGAATACCCCGGGTTTCCAATTTAGAATAATCACGGTTTAAATTAAGGTTTTTGGAATTGGTCCTCCAGCCCATGTTTTCAGGTCCTCGCTGATTGGGGCGATTGTACGCGGAGGTACGTTCATGACCATCTACATTTAAAATGGGTATAAACAAAAGGTTCACAGAATTGATAAGTGATCTTTTTTTACCGAAGGCAATATCCCTTAACAACATCATTCCTGCATCTTTTCCATCAATTTCACCGGCATGGATACCTGCCTGAATCAACACGGAAGGTTTCTTTGATTCCTCAATACCCTTTACCGTTTTATCAGGCGAAGTAGAAGCCACAACCATCCAAATATCCCTATTTTCGAGGCTTTTCCCTATAGAAACCATAGCGAGAAGGTCTGACTGTCCACATAAATCCTGAAGCCAATTCACAGTCTCCTCATAACCAGGAGTTTGTTTAAATTGATTCTGTTCAGTGGGTGTTATCCAATTATTTTTATCATCAGCAATCAGTTTTTCACTTTTCCCTTTCCATGGAATAGGTGGAGGAAGAAGTTCCTGAGCAATAGCCGTTGAGAATAAAAACGAACAAAAAATGACAACAATATTATTTCTCATAACCTAAAATGTGTGTAATTTATATGTACGTATATGTGTGTGTTGCAGGAGACGTAGCCTGCTACGTCTCTACGTCAATTATTTTTTGTATTTATCAAACCACATCATTATTCTTCCGGACACATCCATTAATACTTTCATATCCTGTGGGTTATCAGCTATTTCCGGATACAGGATCATCTCTGTATCAACACCGTTTATCTTTAAAGCCACAAAATAATCCTGCCCCTGAACAGTGGGAGCACTTATATCATTTTGTCCATGAATAACCTGAGTTGGGGTTTTTACATTCTTTATACTTACAACAAGCGACTCTTTCTCCGACATTTCAAAATTAGACCAAAATCCAACTCCCATTTTTTCGGAAAGAGCTTCCTGTATTTCATCAGTCGAAACCATTTTTATTAAATTCGGCATTCCTGCACCCATACTTGCTGCATTGAACCTATCTGTTTTAGTTACGGCAAAACTTGTCATCAATCCACCGGAACTCCAGCTCATCATAAACTGATTATCGGGATCTCCCACCCCCATTTCAATAACTTTATCCATACCACTTACCAGATCATACCCCCAATCCTTGAAGCTAACGTATCTAAAATCCAACCCATATCCTGTACTTCCTCTTGGGTTGGGTCTTAATACTGCATAGCCATTTTCAGCAAAGCTCTGAACCATATAGATAGAGGCTCCTCCTGTAAAACTGTTCGTAAACACACCTGCAGCACCACCATGCACATTAAGAATTATGGGACATCTTTGACCGGGCCTATAACCGATAGGATAGGTAAGCAACCCCTCAATTTCCCTTCCATCTCTTGATTTCCACTTAATAATCTCGGTCTTTCCCATGTCTGGTAAAAACTTATCATCGTTTATATGACTTATCTGCAAAACCCCATCCGTCTTTAAATCTTGCACATAGACTTCCTGAGGGGTTTCAGGGTTTTGAAACACATAACTCATCATTCCATTTTGACTAAAATCAAAAGCTCCGCTTGTGCCGGTTGGATCTGTAATCATGGTTTTACCAGTTACATGAATAGTCTTACTTGTAACCTGAATGGTCTTTTTTGAATTCCTGTAGTTATTGGTGATGTCCATCACTAAAGCGGAACCGGAGGTACGCACTACTTCCTGAAAATACAATCTGGTTCCGGATGGATCCCATTCTATTATAGAAGCATTTCGGTTGGGTGTTTTTGGCAATACCGAAATATTAAAGTTATTTAAATCGATCAAACTCAAATCCGACAAACCATTAGGTTCAGTTTTACCATTTGTGGTTTCAAACGCCAGATAATTACCATCGGGAGAAAATACAGGATTCCTGTCAATTCCTGTACGTCTTACTACCACTTTCACTTCACCACTATCCACAGACATTAATCCTATATCCGAATCAAAATAGTCTGTATTCACAGTAGAATCATAGCCAAAACTAAAGGCTATTTTTTCTCCGTCCGGAGATATTGAAAAAGAAGAAATACTATAGTCGGAATTGGTGAGCTGTTTAACTTTATTTTTTGCTTTTAAGTCTACATTATAAAGATGTGTGTATTTTAAATTTTTAGCAACCACAGAAAATTTTTGTTTTTCTTTCTTTTGCTTTCCCTCATCACCAGTAAGAGGTTCTGCCTGAATAAAATAAATTGAATTTCCGTCGGGGGCCCATTTAAACTGATCTACCCCATTTTTTGCAAATGTAACCTGAGTTGTTTTACCATCAGTCAAACCCGTTTTAAAAATCTGAGGTTTGTCTTCTACTGAAGAAATAAAGGCTATTTCAGTTCCATAAGGTGAAAATTGTGGTGCATAGCTCGATATTTTACCTCTCGTATATTGCTCGTTAAAATTACCATCCGTGGAAGCCACCCAGACTTGAGTTAAGTATTCAGATTGTTCCCCGTCGATAACTGCTTCACGCACTACATAGGCTACATATTTACCATCAGGAGAAATATTTGTACTTATAATATTCTTGAAATTCATCTGGTATTCCGGAGTCCATTTTTCATTATACAACTGTGCTTTCGAAAAAGAGGACGTGAGTACAAGAAATATTATAACAATAGATTTATTCATAGATAAAGCTGTTTAAAGGTAACTAATGTACAAAATGTTAAACCAGAGAAATATTTAAAAAGAAAAATAACTAAAAAATAATAAATGACGAAAATAAAAATTAATAATAGTGACATTAGTCTTCAAACCCATTAAACCCTTTTTACTATTCATTTACATAAAATCATTTCCCTTTAATAAAATTCAATTTATAACAAAAAGACTATATTATAGAATATTTCATTTAATAAAGTAAATAACTAGCTAAAAATAGTAATTTAGTCGAATAAATGATGATTTGTCAAATTTATTCGACAAATCTATTGGTGTTTGTTTTTTTAACTGATGATAAAAACACATAGAAGGGCATAATATAATCATTATGGATAGCAATAAATCAGCTTTAGTATGTATTACACGAAGCATTTTATTGCCATAATAATATACCATTATAATTTGCTATAATACTTCTGTTTATTCATTATGTCTTATTGATAAAAACGATATTTTTTCTATCCGCACGTTGGATCAACTTGATAAAGTCCCTAAACTCCACATAGTCTTCAGGTGCGTATCTTCCTTTATATAATGTGAATTTACGTATAAATAGAAACGCATTTTTGTCTTTTTGAACTTCAGTGGAAAACAAGCCAAATTTACTTATCAATTCCGTATTTTCAAGTAATCTTTCAGGCACATATTCATCGGGAAATTTCACATTTATTGTATCAACCTGAGTAAACCCATACCTTATTTCAATAGGCACTTTTCTTTCAATATCAGGTATATCATATTCTGAAGAATTTGTAAATTGAAAAGGCTGAAAAAAAAGCCGGTTGCCGGATACTTTTCCTGCATGGTCTAACTTTCCTTCTAAATGCAAACTTCCGGAAGGCACAATATCTCCCTGTGGTTTTTGAATTAAAAATGAATCAATTCGTATTTTCCCCCATTTATGTTTCTCATAAAACCAATCTATTTGATCTTTTTCACTATCAAGTGCAATTCTGGAAAAACCATCATTTTCAGTTTCTATTCCTGTATATATTCTATTAAAATTAAAGGCCCCTGTACCATCTTTATTTAATAAAACAGCGTATGAGCTGGCTTGTACATTATCTGTTTCATCATACACTCTTGTATGAATTATTTTAGCTCCACTTTCTTCTATAAGTAAGGCATCTCTATCACTTGTAAATGTGCCCATATACCCAAAAGGACTTGTTTGTGAAGTGCATTCCAACCATATCGTATCTCTATCTACGGGGACTGTCAGTATAGCGTGATTAAAAGTAGATG
>JAOUKG010000136.1 GCA_029882725.1 Cyclobacteriaceae bacterium | reverse complement strand
AACCAAAGTTATGTTGGTCACACACCTTATCAATATTACGGGGCAGGTACTTCCTGTGAAGAAGATTTGCGATATGGCCCATAGTTATGGTGTGGAAGTGATATGCGATAGTGCTCACGCTTTTGCCCAACTTGATTTTAAAATCCCGGACCTCAATTGTGATTATTTTGGCTGTAGTTTGCATAAATGGTTATGCACACCATTGGGAATGGGTCTGCTTTATGTTAAGAAAGAGAATATTGAAAAAGTATGGCCCCTTTTTGGAGACGATACTTATGCCGACGATGACATTAGGAAATTTGAACACTTGGGCACACAGCCAGTTCATACGCACTTAGCTTTATCTAATGCCATTGATTTTCATCTAGCTATAGGAGCAACAAAAAAAGAAGAAAGGTTGAAATTGTTAAGAAAATACTGGACAGACAAGGTAAAAGATAATCCGAAAGTAACTCTCAATATGCCGTTGGAAGACTCCAGGGCCTCGGCTTTGGGAAATATTGCAATTGATGGTTACAGCCCCAGTGAGTTAGCCATTTATTTTATGGAGAAACATAAGATATTCACAGTAGCCATTGACCGGCAAACTGTAAAAGGAGTGAGAGTTACTCCTCATTTATATACAAGTTATGAGGAGTTGGATAAATTTGTGAAGGCTGTTGAGCAGGCTTAGCAATAAGGCGTGAGATTGGTTAGTTTGTATCCTTTTGGTATGAAACACGTTGTTATAGGAACAAACAATTAAGCGCTATACACTATGAAAATATTTGTTACACTGTTTTCGTCTTTGTTCATACTTTCTTCTTGCGAATATTCTGACGTAAAACATAGGGGTAATGGGAATTTTGAAACCCAAATTGTTAAAACTGAAGATTTTAGTAAATTAAAAATAGAAGGCGGTTATGAAATTACCCTCGAAGCGGGAAATGAACCACAAGTAATCGTTCATGCAGATGAAAATTTGATAGAGTATATTTATGCAGAAGTAAGGGGAAGTTGGCTGGTCATTGGAAATGAGGAGTCTATACATAGCCCGGACGGAATAGCTATTACAGTAGTTTATAATGAGCTTTCAAAAATAGAAATTGAAGGTGCTTGTGCTATAAAAACTACTGAAACATTGATTTCCGATGATTTTGGTATAGATATGGGCGGTGCTGGTGCCATAGATATGGATCTTGAAGTTGACGATCTTCTGATAAATATTAGTGGAGCCGGAGCCGTTAAGCTTGCCGGGGAGGCCCGTTTTATGGAAGTAAATTTAAGTGGGGCTGGCGGGTTAAGTGCGTATGATCTTATTGTGGAGAGGTGTAAGTTAAATATAAGTGGTGTTGGAGGAGCAGAAGTATATGTTGAAGAAGAGCTTGATGCCTCAGTAAGTGGCTTAGGAGGTATTTCATATAGAGGCGATCCGCATGTAAACAGAAGTGAAATTTCAGGAATTGGTAAAATAAGCAGGGCCGATTAACCTGGTTTAAAACACTACTTTTTCATACATATGTTTCCCAATTAAGACATAATGTTTTAAATTGAGCGTTGCGTTTTGTAAACTTGCAGTTAATAAACTATTTGCGTGAAGTATGCTGAATTTTTTGAAAGGGAATTTTTTTGTTCTTTTTACGGGTTTAATTATAATGTTGGGTTCATTTAGTGCCGAGGCACAGTTGAGCAGAAGACAAATTAAGAAAAACAGTAAACGGATGACAGGGTTTAAAGGAAAGAAAAACACCTTCGCTAAAAGCAGGCAATATAACTATGTTGGAATTTCTTTAAATGGCTTAAATTATCTTGGCGACTTATCACCGAATTCCAGCAGGTATAGTACAGATTTTAAGCTCACAAAGCCTGGCGTTGGTTTGAGCTTTGGACATCGATTCGGACCATTTTATACTCTTCAGGGAAGTTTTATGTACGGTACTCTTGTGGGAGATGATTTTATTTCTGCAGATCCTTACCAACAAGATTCAAGGTTCAGGTATGTGAGAAACCTGTCTTTTAGAAACCACATTAAAGAATTAAGTGTTACAGCTGTTTTCGATCTTTACCAAAACAAAAACACCTATATATCCAGAGTTTCATGGACTCCCTATGGGTTTGTGGGTTTGTCGGGTTTTCACCACAACCCACAGGGAAAAGTAAACCAACAAAGTAGTTTGCCAGAAGCAGGCCAATGGGTAAACTTGAAACCCCTGGGTACCGAAGGGCAGTATAGCGATCTTCCCGCGGACGCTGTAAATTATGGCCTTAAACCTTATAGTAATTTTCAAATATCAGTACCTTTTGGTATAGGTATAAGGTATAGAATAAATGATGTGATGGATTTTAATCTGGAGACAGGCACAAGATACATATTTACAGATTATATTGACGACGTTAGCGGTAATTATGTAGATCTTCTTTATTTAAATAGTGATTTGGCCAGAGAAATGTCTGATCGTTCTACAGAATTGAATGCCGCAGTATCCGGAGAACCCCGTAATATAGAGGCCAGAGATGCTACCTCCGGGCCTATTATTGCAGGTAATGGCGGATACGATAGTTATGGAGGATATGGACGAGAGTTTTTATATAATTACCGGGGCAAAAGTAATAACAAAGATATATACTTTGTTACCACTCTACGCGTTACCTATATCCTGGGAGGTTCCTATAAAAAGGCAAAATTCAGATAAGTTTGAAGAAAACGGTATTTATATACCTAATTTTAGGGATACTTACTTTCCCTGTGTTGGCTCAATCCAAAACGGAATTGGGGGGGGGGATTGGTGCGTTTAATTATACCGGAGATCTAAGTCGTGCCTATAAAATAACATCCATGCGGCCTGCCTTTACTGGATTTTATAAATATAATATTAATAATGCCCTTAGTTTTAGGGCGTCCTTAACTGCGGGTTATATTTCCGGAACAGATAACAAACCTGTTGATCCTTTTGCTTCAGTTAGGGCGCGAAGCTTTAAGGTTTTTGCAGTTGAAGCAGCAACACTTTTTGAGTATGATTTTATTGATATGAAAGGAAATACACAATTGGTTTATGGTTCACCTTATTTATTTGGAGGTTTTGGAATATTTAACCTTTTAAATCCACCGCCGGCATCTCAGGCATACAGTCCGTTGCAACCCGTTTTGCCTCTGGGATTTGGTGTAAAGTATGTAATCACTCCTAATTGGTATCTGGCTCTCGAATTTGGGGCAAGATTTACATTTTTTGATTATTTGGATGGAGTAAGTTATGGAGATCCCCGAACCAAAGATTATCAATATGGAAGTTGGTATGATAATGATATGTACTACTTTTTGGGGTTAACGGCTACATATTCTTTCTTCAAAATTCAGTGCCCCACCAATCCCTACAAGTAAAATACAATAACTAATGTATTTAAACGTATTATTCATATCTTTGCAGGCTATTTTAGTTGAGTACAAATTTGGAAAAGCAGTTTGATAAAAATAAATATAAGTTACCGAGCCATATAGCAGTTATAATGGACGGAAATGGACGGTGGGCCAAGAAAAAAGGAGCACAAAGAATTTTCGGTCATCAAAATGCTGTAAAGGCTGTAAGGGACATAAGTGAGGGATGTGCAGAAATGGGTATTCCTTATTTGACTTTATATGCTTTTTCTACAGAAAATTGGGCGAGACCCAAAGCAGAAGTTGATGGTTTAATGAGTTTATTGGTTTCTACTATCAGGAGTGAAATTGATACACTGATCGAAAATGGAATAGAGCTAAATGCTATTGGTAATATAGAAAGTTTGCCTAAGGAGTGTCAGGGTGAGCTTCAGGAAGCAATTCAGGCAACCAAGGGTAACACAAAATTAAAATTAACCTTGGCATTAAGTTATAGTGGAAGGTGGGAGATAATACAAGCTGTAAAAAATATTGCTGAAAAAGTGAAGGCGGGGGAAATGAATGTAGATTCTATTAATGAAGAGACATTTAAAATGGAGTTGAGCACCCATGACCTGCCTGACCCGGAACTCCTCATCAGAACGAGTGGTGAAATGAGAATCAGTAATTTTCTTTTATGGCAGTTGGCTTATACAGAGTTATATGTAACCGATGTATTGTGGCCGGATTTTAGAAAAAAACATTTAATTCAAGCATTGGAATCTTTTAGTAAAAGAGAAAGAAGGTTCGGAAAAATTAGTGAACAGGTTAAGTTAGAAGAATGAGAAATATATTCATACTGTTATTTTTTAGTCTGATTTTAATTCAGACAGTTAATGCACAGTTCAGAAACAGGAAGAATACTCCCACAGGTGAACAGTCGGTTCTTAATAATTATGCAAATCCTCGTGAATACGAAATTGCATCAATTGATATCCGGGGTTTAAATATCCTGGATAAAAATGCATTGATATCTTTGACAGGACTCAGGGTGGGGGATAAAATAAAAATACCTGGCGATCAAATTAGTGCAGCTATAAAAAAATTATGGAATCATGGACTCGTAGGTGATGTGTCTATTGTAGTTGACAGAATAGAAGGAAATCAGGTTCATCTTGCTATTGAACTTTCGGAATTACCACGACTTACAGGTTTTACTTTTGAAGGTATTAATCAGAGTAAAGAAACGGAACTGCGGGAAGACCTGAACCTGTACCGTGGAAAAGTAGTTACAGATGCCGTTATTAGGAACGCACAGCTTACTGTAAAAAGTAGTTTTGTTGCTAAAGGGTTTCTAAATACTCAGGTAGATGTTATCAAGGTAAGTGATAGTGTTAACTCTGATGGACTAAAACTTCGAATAGTAGTTGACAAAAAACAAAAAGTAAAAATTGATAAAGTGATTATCAATGGCAATAAAGATATTTCAGATGCCAAATTGAAGAAAAAGATGAAGAAAACGGGTGAGAGACCTAAGTTCACTCTTTTTAGATTGTCGGCTCAAGCACTTACTCGCATGAGCCCCAAAAATGTATTTAATACCGTTACCAAGAGCCATGAAATGTCTTGGGAGGATTTAAAACTCTTTTTTGAAGATAATGTGAAATTGAATGTTTTCAAAAATGCAAAATTGATCAAAGAAGATTTCGAAGCGGATAAATTGGCCCTTATCGAATATTACAATTCTAAAGGGTACAGAGATGCTGTTATTCTTTCTGATAGCATCGTGAATGTGGATGGTAAGGGAATTAATGTTGTAATTAATATTGAGGAGGGTAATAAATTTTATTTTAGGGATATAATCTGGACAGGAAATTATATCTATTCCGATGAAGTACTCAACGCTGTTTTAGATATAAAAGGGGGGGATACTTATAATAAAGAACTGATAGAGAAGAAAGTGAATTTTAACCCTCGGGGACTTGACATCAGTGGACTTTATATGGATGATGGATACTTGTTTTTTAGGGTTGACCCTGTGGAAGTACTTGTAGAAAATGATAGTATTGATATCGAAATGAGAATTTATGAAGGTGATCAGGCAACTATCAATAAAGTAACTTTTTCTGGAAATGATAGAACTTCCGACCATGTGATTAGAAGGGAATTGACTACAATACCCGGTGAAAAATTTCGTAGGTCTGACCTCATATTAACTCAGCAAAGATTATCACAAATAGGATATTTTGATCCTGAGCAAATTAAACCAAACTATTTCCCTAATCCTGCTAACGGAACCGTGGATATAGATTGGCAGTTGGTTGAAAAATCAAATGACCAAATAGAGCTTTCTGGTGGTTGGGGAGGTTATTATGGCTTTGTAGGTACCTTGGGAGTTTCGTTGAATAATTTCTCAATGAAAAATCTAATGAAGGGTAAATTTAAACCTTACCCTGTGGGAGATGGTCAGCGTCTATCTTTACGTATGCAGGCTAACGGACAACAATATCAAAATTACTCTTTCTCATTTACTGAACCCTGGTTGGGAGGTAAAAAGCCGAACTCTTTTACTGTAAGTCTTAATACTACTGTTTTACGAACCTGGCAAGGTAATGATTTTGATGGTGATGGAATAGGGGATGTAAGACGTTCCGGTTTTGGGGATTTTAATGCTTCAATTAAAATTAAAGGTGTTACTGTTGGGTTTGGAAAACGTCTGGTATGGCCTGATCCAAACTTTACATTTACTTCGCACTTGTCCTACCAGAATTACACCATGAACAATTATGCGGCTTTAGGAAGAGGTTTCGAATATGGTACTTCCAATAATATATCATTGAATTTAACGTTGGCACGAAATAATATTGATAACCCAATGTATCCTAAATCGGGATCTACCATATCTATAAGTGGTGCCTTAACTCCACCCCATAGCTATTGGAGGAATATAGGGCCTGATGCCCCTGTCGTACTTAAATATAAATGGGTGGAATATCATAAATGGATGATAGATACCAAATATTATCTTAACCTATTCGATAAATTTGTAATTGAAGCCAAAGCCCATTTTGGAATTATTGGGAGGTACAAATCCGATCAAATGCCAGGTCCATTCGAAAGGTTTTATTTAGGTGGTGCAGGTCTTGCTGGTCAGCAGTTTATCATTGCCAATGATGTTGTAGGTTTAAGAGGTTATGAGGATAACTCCCTGGTTCCTCCTTATTCAACTCAGATAGATTACACGGCGGGCAATGGCATACGTGGAGGTATTATGTATGATAAGTTTGGTTTGGAATTAAGATATCCTGTATCTACTGCTGAAGCTGCTACAATTTATGGCTTTATTTTTGCAGAGGGTGGTAATAACTGGTATCATTATGAAGATTTTAATCCTTTTGATATGTATAGATCCGCCGGTGTAGGAGTACGTGTATTTATGCCTGCATTTGGTTTGATAGGTATTAACTGGGCTTATGGTTTTGATACATTACCAGGAAAATCAGATATAAGTGGTTCACAATTCCACTTTACCATAGGACAACAATTAAGATAAAATGAAGTACATTTTGTTCGTATCTTTTCTGTTTACAGGATTAG
>JAOUKG010000135.1 GCA_029882725.1 Cyclobacteriaceae bacterium | reverse complement strand
TTACTATTTATGAAATTGATTCAAACGTAAGATATATAAGCCCCTCAGTATTACCTATCCTTGGATACAGTCAAAAAGAAATGATAGGGAATTCTGATAAGGAAAAGGTTCACCCTACCATGCGGGTTGAATTTGACCAGATGTTTGAAAAACTGAAGAATAATCCAACTGAACAGGTTACGGTGCAGTATATGTACAAATCCAAGTCAGGAGAATATATTTGGTTGGAATCTACAGGCACCAATTTTTTATCAAACCCTGCCATTCATGGTATCATTGTCAATTCCAGAGATATAACTGAAAGAAGACGAGCAGAGCAAGAACAACGGATGAGGAGTAAAATGCAGGCACTTTCAGAAAACTCACCAGATCTTATTACGCGTTTGGAAAACAACAAGGTTTCCTATATCAACCCCGTAATTGAGTTCTTTACCGGAAAATTACCAGTAGATTTTCTTGATAGAAATGTAGGCGAACTTGATCTGGAGAAAACTGTAATAGACAAATGGATTGAAATTGTTGAAGAAGTAAATGAAAGCAATCAGAAAGTAAATACTGAAATGCATTTTCCCACCACAGACGGGGAGAAAATAATGCAAGTAAATGCAATTCCTGAATATGATGATTTGCAAAACATTGAATCAGTACTTGTAGTTTCGCATGATATTACAACACGTAAACAACAGGAAATTGAAATTCAACATCAAAATAAAAAAATAGCAGATAGTATAAATTATGCTAAACGAATCCAAAATGCCATTTTGCCTAACAATGCAGTTATAAGTAGGGTATTACCAAATTCATTTATTTTATACAAACCAAAAGACATTGTAAGTGGTGACTTCCCTTGGTTTGCTCATGTAGGGAACCATATTTTTATGGCGGCCGTAGATTGTACCGGTCATGGTGTGCCGGGTGCTTTACTTTCCCTGATAGGCTATTTTCTGTTAAATGAAATTGTACGCAGTAGAAAGGTGTTAGATCCGGGAACCATATTAGATCAACTCGATGAAGGTGTAACTTCTACTTTGAAGCAAGACCAGGCAGAAAACTCTGCTAAAGATGGAATGGATATAGCCCTGTGTAGGTTGGATCTTACTACCAATGAGGTGGTATATGCTGGCGCACACAGGCCATTGTATATTATTCAGAATGGAGAACTAGTTGAAATTAAAGGCAATAAGTTTGCAATTGGAGGAGGTATTTATAAAAACCAAACTAACTTCACCAGCCATAAATTAAATTTAGAGGCGGGAGATTCTATATATTTTTGTTCTGATGGATTCCCTGATCAGTTTGGTGGTCCTGATATTAAAAAATATGGTCCAAGAAGAACAAGAGAATTAATTGCGGAAAATCATTCACTACATATGAAAGATGCTTGCAAAGTTTTTGATACGAAATGGACGGAATGGATGGGATCTGAAAAACAAATGGACGATGTACTTTTAATTGGAATAAAGTTTTGAAAAATTTAAAAGAATTTAGGTTTTTTAAACAATAATTGAAAAGAATGATAATACTGAAAATAAATTGATTAAAAAATAGGTGGAAAACCTCATTTTAGCGAAAATTTAAAACAATTATTCATATGAAATACATATATGATCTTCATCAGGCCATGCGGCAACAAAACCTGATTCTCCTTTATGAAGGTGAATTTACCCAGGAATCTATTAAATCTGTACTCGCAATGGCTGAAAGAAATATGGATTCCACTGCGGAAAACCAAGGAACCAAACGTAAGGTTTTTAACGTAATGGTTGAGTGTTTGCAAAATATTGTCAAACATGCCGACGAACTTATTAGTGAAGGTTATGCGGACCCGTCTGCTATTTTTATGATTGGAAGGACTGATTCATATTTTACAATCAATGCAGGGAACCCTATAAAAAACAGTAATATTGAATATGTGAAGTCGAAGTTGGAACAAATCAATGGTCTTGATAAAGAAGGACTCAAAGAATTGTACAAGTCTATTATTAAAAGCACAACAATTTCTGAAAAGGGTGGAGCCGGCTTAGGCTTTGTTGATATGGCCAGAAAGTCTGGAAATCCCTTGGGATTTGAATTTCATAAAATGAATGACGAGTATTCATTTTTCTGCTTGCAATCCAAAATAGATAGAGGAATATAATTTTTTAAAATTTTAATATATAACTACCATGGAAATATTAAATCTGGAAGGAACCGAGGATACCCCAAAAATATTACTTGATAAAGGAAATGGAATATTTGAAATCTCTGGCCGATCATTGCCTGAAGATTCTACTGATTTTTATCAGCCTGTTTTAGATTGGATAGAAACCTATGCTGAAGATCCCAATCCTTCTACCGAATTTGCCTTCAAACTTGAGTATTTTAATACTGCATCTTCCAAATTAATTCTCGATGTATTAATGGCGCTGGAAGACATTGATGGGATGAAAATTATATGGTATTTCGATGAGGATGATGAAGATATGGAAGAAGCAGGAGAAGAATTCTCAGAATTAGTTGAAGTGCCTTTTGAATTTAAAACTTATTAATAACAATCAATATTCTACCAAATAGAATAAAAAAATGAGTGAAGAGATACTAAAAGCACTTACCCAACTATTTGCAATAATCACTAAACAGGATGGTGGTGTAACAGATAATGAAAGAGCCTTTGTTATTAATTTCTTCAAACAAGAACTAGATCAGGATTCTGTTAATGAATATATAGGTCTCTATGATAAGTTTTCTGATTATTCAGAACAAAAGGAAAATGCTGGTGTTCAGGAAGAAAAAAAACAAACTCTTACCTCCGTCCGTGATAGTGTTCGTACTCTTGGGCTTTGTAAGAAAATAAACAAAACTCTACAGCAAAAGCAAAAAGTAGTAGTTCTTATCAAAACCCTCGAACTTGTAGGTTCTGATAAGAACTTTACACCTCAAAGGATGGAAATTATTAATACCATTTCATCGGTATTTAATATATCCAAAGAAGAGTATAAAGAAATAGAATTATTTATTACTGTTGAAGAACCTAAAACCTTGAAACATGAGGATTTTATGGTGGTTGATGCTTTTGAACCTGTAAAGGATTCTGCCGCTCAACATTTTCATGCAGAAATAAATGGGCATTTAGTATTTAAACGTATCCCTTCAGTGGATATGTTTTTTGTTAAATACTTGGGTGATGATCCGGTTGTATTGAATGGATTTATCATGAAATCAAACCGTGTATACCTGTTTTCACACGGTAGTACCATCAAGACTCCTCAGGGCCATGCTCTTTATTATTCCGACCTTGTTTCTCATTTTAATTCAGCATTTGAAACAACAAAAATGTCGTTTCTTGCTAAAATAAATGAATTTAAATTCCCAAATGGGGGTATTGGTTTACGAGACGTAGAAATAGCAGAAGGACCTGGGAAACTCATTGGTATTATGGGAGCCAGTGGGGCCGGTAAAACAACTCTTTTGAATGTTTTGGCAGGAATTGAGGTTCCCTCTGATGGATTTATTCGAATTAATGGCTTCGATATACATAAAGAGAAAGAGCAAATTGAAGGTATTATTGGTTATGTAAGTCAGGATGACCTGCTTATTGAAGAGCTTACAGTTTATCAAAACCTGTATTACAATGCCAAGCTATGTTTTTCCAATATGTCGGAGGAAGAGCTCGATAACCGGGTAATGACTGTATTGGAAAGCCTTGGTTTGGACCAAAGAAAAGATTTAAAAGTGGGAAACCCTCTGGAAAAAACAATTTCAGGAGGCCAAAGGAAAAGACTAAATATAGCTCTCGAATTAATCAGAGAACCAGGAGTATTATTTGTAGATGAACCTACCTCAGGTCTGTCAAGTCGTGATTCAGAAAATGTTATTGACCTATTAAAGGAGCTTTCCCTTAAAGGAAAACTTATTTTTGTGGTTATTCACCAACCTTCATCAGATATCTACAAGATGTTTGATAAAATGTACATAATGGATACTGGCGGATATCCCGTGTTCTATGGTAATCCTATTGAAGCCGTTACGTATTTCAAAACAGTTACTAATCAGGTTGATAAACAACGAGGACAATGTGAAACTTGTGGAAATGTTAACCCGGAACAAATATTCAATATTATTGAAGCTCGTGTAGTTGATGAATATGGGCAACTCACAAATAAAAGAAAAATAAATCCCCTTCAATGGAACGATCAGTTTAAAGGTAATTTCAAAATTGAAAAAATTGAAGAGGTAACTGAAAAACCACCAAAAGCATTGCATATCCCAAGTAGGATTAAGCAAATGTTAATCTTCATTACAAGAGATGTGCTTTCGAAACTAAGTAATAAGCAATATCTTCTTATTAATTTACTCGAAGCTCCGGTACTTGCTTTAATTCTGGCTTTTGTAATCCGATATAAAAATTCTCCGGATGGAGAAGAATATTATTATAGGTTCAATGAGAATATCCCCGCATTTTTATTGATGGCCATTGTTGTTGTTTTGTTTATGGGGCTTACCGTTAGTGCCGAGGAAATAATTAGAGATAGAAAAATTCTGAAGAGAGAATCCTTTCTTAATCTAAGTTGGAATAGCTATTTGTTATCTAAATTAAGTATTCTTTTTACATTATCAGCAATTCAGTCTTTGAGCTTTGTCTTAGTAGGCGATTTAATACTGGAAATGCCCGAAATGATTTTTAGTCACTGGCTTGTATTGTTTACTACGGCTTGTCTGGCAAATGTTCTAGGTTTGAATATAAGCTCCGCATTTAACTCAGCGGTTACTGTATATGTGATAATTCCTTTACTTTTAATACCACAGATGATATTAAGTGGGTTGTTATTTAGCTTTGATAAACTTAACGAACATATTTCTGCGAAAGGAAAAGTGCCTGTTGTAGCCGATATAATGGCGTCAAGATGGGCTTATGAAGCAATTGCGGTAGATCAATTTATAAATAATAGTTATGAAGCGCCCTACTATGATCTTGAAAAAATGGAATCTATGGCAGATTTCAAGTCAGCTTATGTTGTTGAAGAATTAAAAAAGAAAAGAAAACGGATACTGGAAAACCTTGAAAATAACGCTGATTCCTTGCAACAGTTAATAAAAAAAGATTTAAATATAATAAAGGAAAGCATAGAAAATGATTATTTTCAAAAGGGGCTTGAGGGTATAAATTTGGAGACGGATTTTACAATTGAAAAATTCCCTTCAATTTCAGACAAACTGGTTGCTTACCTTGAAGCATATAAAACGTATTACCAAAAGGTATATAATGAAACGGTTGCAATGAAAGAAAAGAAAATGATGTTTTATGAAAATAATAACAGCTTTTACAACCTTGGGGAATACAAAAATAAATATTACAATGAAAGCCTTGCAGACCTTGTAACCAACATTTCGGTAAAAGACAGAATCCTTGAACATGAGGGAAAATTGATACAACAAATCAACCCTATTTTTAAAGACCCCAAGCCTTCGGGTTTACTGGATTATCGAACTCAGTTTTTTGTGCCTACAAAACATTTTTTGGGAATATATATGGATACGTATTATTTCAATATAATCATAATTTGGATTATGAGCCTGTTTCTTTATTTCACTTTATACTTTGAAGTACTTGCCAAACTCATAGATAAATTCGGGAAAATTAAAATTCCTCGAAAGAAACAATGAAAAGATTGAATTATATTAATAAATTAGCTTTTTAATAACCATACATTATGAGGTTTCTAGTTTTTATTACACTTATTTTGATCATAACAAGCTGTGGTGGTAAAAAACCCAGTGAAGATGACTTTCTTAAATCCATTGACGAGGCTCCCGTAGTTGAATCAACTGTCGATCAGGAAATGATCAATGCTATTTTGCAGCAAATTCCTTCTCCCCTGGAAATTAGCTTAATGCTAAAAGAATCGGGGTTGAATTACAACAGTGATTTGCTGAATTCACCGGATAACCGGGTGAACTATAACACGAATTTTCAAAAAGCCATCAATCTCGGAATTTATGGCACGGATTTGGGTTATACAAATATATATGAGCAGAATCAAGATGGACTGGAATTTATGGCAGCCATTAAAGATATGGCAGATGGCCTGAGTATCGGTCAGTTTTTTGATATTGAAACTATTGGAAAATTAGCCAGTAATAGTCAAAACCTTGATTCTCTGTTACTCATTACCACTCAAAATTTTAACAGTATTAATGCATACTTGCAAAATCAGGGTAGGTCAAATTTAAGTGTATTGTTGCTAATGGGAGGTTGGCTTGAAGCAATGCATATTACTTGTCAAGTTGCAAATAAAGTACCTGACAATAAGTTACTAAAAGAGGCAATTGGTGAGCAACAAGTTGTAACAGAAAGTTTAAAGCTCTTAATGGATTTATACGGAGAGGATCCGTCCATGAAAGGTTTGAAAGAAGACCTTGACCCTTTATGGGCAGAGTTTGAAAATGTAGTAATAACTATTGAAAAAGGAGAGACTACCTATGAAGTAGTTGATGGCATCATGATAATTAATGATAATAGTACAAGTTCAATTGTTATTAGTGATGAGACTTTCAAAAATATTACAACCAGATTAAATGAAATAAGAAGTAAAATCATAAGGTAAAGGAATGAAAAATTTTATAAGTTCAATTGCAGCGGCAGTTTTGGTTTTAGTGGCTTCAAATCTATATGCACAGTGTAATCCGGAAACACATACTAATGATTGTATTCCAAAGTTAAGTTCTGGATTCAATTTTCTGAAAAGCTATAATGTAGATGGCCAGAAGGGGGCAAAGGACAAGGTGGAGTACTCTTATGTATTTACTAAAGGAACTCAGTACATGATTAATGTATGCGGTCCAGGAGGATCAAATGATGGAATAATTATTAATTTGTATGACTCAAAAAGAAATCTGGTAGGTTCTAGTGTTCTTAACGGGCAACAACTTACTGCTTTTGTTTATCCTTGTAATACT
>JAOUKG010000134.1 GCA_029882725.1 Cyclobacteriaceae bacterium | reverse complement strand
AGCTTCCTGCTGAGCAGCATAAATTTCCTGACTGGCAGCTTGCCATGCAGTATTCAATGCTTCCATTGCTGTATCTATGGATGTTAAATCCTGTGATTTATGTGCTTCTTTCAATTTTTCCAAAGCTCCATTGATCGCAGTTTTATTGCCTTCTGATAATTTGTCCCCATATTCTTTCAACTGTTTTTCAGTTGTAAATATCAGGCTATCAGCCGCATTGATCTTCTCCACTTTTTCTTTCGCGATTTTGTCAGTTTCAGCATTGGCCTCAGCTTCTTTCTTCATTTTTTCTATTTCTTCATCAGTCAATCCTGAAGAAGCCTCAATTCTGATTTTTTGCTCTTTTCCTGTTCCTTTATCTTTGGCAGAAACATGTAGTATACCGTTGGCATCAATGTCAAAAGTTACTTCAACCTGAGGAACTCCTCTTGGTGCTGGTGGAATACCGTCCAAATGAAATCTTCCAATGGTTCTGTTGTCATTTGCCATGGGTCTTTCACCTTGTAATACATGGATTTCAACAGAAGGTTGATTGTCGGAAGCAGTTGAGAATACTTCTGATTTTTTCGTTGGTATAGTTGTATTGGATTCGATAAGTTTTGTGAATACACCTCCCATGGTCTCAATACCCAACGCAAGGGGAGTAACATCCAATAACAATACATCTTTAACTTCTCCGGTCAATACACCACCTTGAATTGCAGCTCCAATGGCAACAACTTCATCAGGGTTTACACCTTTAGAAGGTTTTTTCCCAAAGAATTTTTCAACTTCTTCCTGGATCTTCGGTATACGTGTACTACCACCAACCAATATAACTTCATCAATATCAGATGGACTTAAACCAGCATCCGACATTGCTTTTTTACATGGCTCTAAAGACCTTCTTATTAAATTCTCAGCTAATTGCTCAAATTTCGCTCTTGTTAACTTTCTAACAAGGTGTTTGGGTAAGCCCTCAACCGCCATGATATAAGGAAGATTGATCTCCGTTTCGCTTGAACTGGATAACTCAATTTTTGCTTTTTCCGCAGCCTCTTTCAACCTCTGAAGGGCCATTGGATCTTTTCTTAAATCAAGGTTTTCATCATTTTTGAACTCATCAGCAAGCCAGTTTATGATCACCTGGTCAAAATCATCTCCTCCCAAGTGAACATCACCATTTGTGGATTTCACTTCAAATACACCTTCACCAAGTTCTAGTATGGATATATCAAAAGTTCCACCACCAAGGTCATATACAGCTATTTTCATATCTGCATTTTTCTTATCCAGACCGTATGCTAAAGCTGCTGCTGTAGGCTCATTGATAATTCTTTTTACATCTAAACCAGCAATTTGCCCCGCTTCCTTAGTAGCCTGTCTTTCTGCATCATTAAAGTAGGCAGGAACAGTTACTACAGCTTCTGTAATTGTTGTTCCAAGATAATCCTCAGCGGTAGATTTCATTTTCTGTAAAATCACAGCCGACAATTCTTGAGGAGTATATAGACGATCCCCGATTTTCACACGAACCGTATCGTTATTTCCTTTCTCAAGTCCGTAAGAAACTGTTTTTAATTCTTCTCCAACTTCACTGTACTTTTTACCCATAAACCTTTTTACCGAAGTAACTGTGTTTGTTGGATTTGTAATGGCCTGACGCTTTGCAGGATCACCCACTTTTCGCTCCCCTTTTCCATTGTCTGCAAAAGACACAATAGATGGAGTTGTTCTCCTCCCTTCACTATTCGGGATTACCACCGGTTCATTACCCTCCATTACAGCAACGCAGGAATTGGTCGTACCCAAGTCTATTCCTATAATTTTTCCCATGACTATTATATATTAGTAATTAATTGTTTCTATTTCACTTTGATTTATCAAGGTGTATGCCAAAAGTTGATTTCTGACAAAGTGTCATATTTATTGTAAAATATTTTCAATTCATTTTGGCCTGATGTTATAGTGTCATTACTAATATTCTTACCTTTGCACTTTTATTATTCATAATGACATGATTAACGAAGAGATTGAAAGACGTAGAACTTTCGGGATTATAAGTCACCCGGATGCAGGAAAAACAACACTTACAGAAAAATTGCTTCTTTTTGGAGGTGCTATTCAATCTGCAGGTGCGGTTAAGTCCAATAAAATTAAAATGCATGCCCGGTCCGACTGGATGGAAATAGAAAAGCAGAGAGGTATTTCTGTGGCTACCTCTGTAATGGGGTTCGATTATAATAAATATAAAATCAATATCCTCGATACTCCTGGTCACCAGGATTTTGCAGAAGATACTTATCGTACACTAACGGCTGTAGATAGCGTTATCATGGTTATTGATTGTGTGAAAGGAGTAGAAACTCAAACTGAAAAGCTGATGGAGGTTTGTACAATGAGAAAAACCCCTGTGATCTCCTTCATTAATAAAATGGACAGAGAGGGTAGGGATCCTTTCGAATTATTGGATGAAATCGAAACCAAACTCAATATTAATGTAAGACCTTTATCGTGGCCTATTGGTATAGGAAAAAGTTTCAAGGGAGTTTATAATCTATTTACTGAAAGCCTTATTTTATTTGAAGCGAAGAAGAAAGAAATTGAAGAAGGTGTGGTCATCAAAGATTTATCAGATGAGCGTTTGGATAAATTAATTGGGAAATCAGCGGCAGACCAACTCAGAAGTGATGTTGAACTAATTGATGGCGTATATCCACCTTTTTCCAAAGAGGAATACCAAGTCAGGGATATTGTTCCTGTGTTTTTTGGTAGTGCAGTAAATAACTTCGGCGTTAAGGAATTACTTGATTGTTTTGTGGAAATTGCTCCAACACCCCTTGCCAGAGAAACCGACGATTTCAAGATAGAGCCTGCACAAAAAGATTTTTCAGGTTTTATATTTAAAATCCACGCTAATATGGATCCGCGTCATAGAAACAGGATTGCCTTTCTTAGGGTTTGTTCAGGAAAATTTAACAGAGGAAATAATTATCTTCACTCCCGAACCAAAAAGAGTATGCGTTTTTCGAATGCAACAGCTTTTATGGCCCAAGACAGGGAAACAATTGATGAAGCATGGCCAGGAGATATTGTAGGTTTATATGATACCGGAAACCTTAAAATTGGTGATACTTTATCAGATAAAGACATTGGTACATTTAAAGGAATCCCGTCTTTTTCTCCTGAAATTTTCAAGGAAGTAATCAATAAAGACGCAATGAAAACCAAGCAACTAGAGAAAGGGCTTAGCCAACTTATGGAAGAAGGTCTTGCTCAGTTGTTTAGTTTTGAACTTGGTAATAAAAAAGTAGTCGGAACTGTAGGAATTCTCCAATTTGAAGTAATACAGTACAGATTAAAGCACGAATATGGGGCCACGGCCAATTTTGTTTCAACAAACTTGTATAAGGCATGTTGGATTTCGTCCAAAGATCCCCAAAAATTAAAGTCCTTTATCAGCTCAAAAAGTAGGCATATTGCCAAAGATAAAGATGGAAAGCTAGTATTTATGGCTGAATCTAAAGCTTGGTTAGGCATGGTAATGGATAATTTTCCCGATATTGAATTTCACTTTACATCAGAATTTTGAAAAATAGCCCCTCAGTAATTTTCGAAGATAATCACCTTCTCGTCATCAGAAAACCTGCTGGCTGGTTGAGTCAAGGAGATAGAACAGGCGACCAGTCCGTTGTAGATTGGGCCAAAGAGTATATCCGTAAAAAACACAATAAACCGGGGAACATATTTTGTGGCCTACCGCACAGACTTGATAGGCCTGTTAGTGGTGTTATGGTTTTAGCAAAAACATCTAAAAGCCTTGAACGTCTTAACAAGATGTTTCAGGAAAATGAGGTGAAGAAGGTCTATTATGCCCTGGTAGAAAAGGCTCCTGAATTAGAAACAGATTGTTTAACTCATTGGTTGTTGAAAGATCCCAGTGAAAATGTTTCCAAAGCCTATGTCAAGGAAAAAAAGAACTCAAAAAAGTCAGTTTTAAATTATTCTGTACTTTCTATTTTTAAGGGGTATTCTTTAGTTGAAGTGCACCCTCAAACAGGACGTCCACATCAAATACGTGTTCAATTGGCAGCAATTGGAAGTCCTATTTTAGGTGATAAAAAATACGGGGCCAGGAAATTAGCGGATTACGAAGGTGAAATAGCCTTACATGCCGGGCAAATTTCTTTTATTCACCCTGTTAAAAAAGAAAAAGTTGTTTTTGAAGCTCCCTTAAATTACAATAGATTTATGGAAAATTATCAGATAGTTAAACCATAAACAAAATTGGGTTTTCTTAATAAGCTTAAAGGGAGATGGAAGTTAAAATCTAAAATGGAAGTTTTAGTAATACTGTTGGTTTTTGCCTTGACAGGAACAACGATTGTATTTTTAAAAAAACCTGTAATACATTTATTCACAAATGGTGAAAATCCTTCATGGGTTTTTACCACTCTCTATTATATTCTGATACTCCCTGTGTATAATGTAATACTATTGTTTTACGGTTTCCTGTTTAGGAAGTTTTCGTTTTTTTGGGAGTTTGAAAAAAAGATGTTTAAGAGATTTTCCAAGGACAAGAACTAATTGGCTGTAGAGATTACTCTAAAATGAAAAATACAGCTAGTAACATAAAAAAAGGAAAGGGCATCATCAGATGCCCTTTCCTTTTTTTTATAAATATTTCTACTTTACTTAATCAAAGTACTCCTTCGGCCAGAACAATTACCTGATTGTTTAAAACCTCAACCATACCACCGGTAATTTCAACCTCATGCTCTCCATTTCTATCTTTATATACCACATACCCCTCTTTTAAAGAGGAAATTAAAGCAGCGTGGTCGTTAAGGATTTGAAAGCTACCGTCAGATCCAGGGAAAGTAACAGATTGTACTTCTCCCTCAAATACTTTTTTTTCCGGTGTAACTATTTCTAGATCCATACTATTGTTAGTTATTGATTTCAGCCATCATTTTCTCGCCTTTCGCAATAGCTTCTTCAATAGAACCTACTAAGTTGAATGACATTTCAGGAAGATGATCTAACTCACCATCCATAATCA
Source organism: Cyclobacteriaceae bacterium (assembly GCA_029882725.1). GTDB lineage: Bacteria > Bacteroidota > Bacteroidia > Cytophagales > Cyclobacteriaceae > JAHEMU01. The sequence continues at coordinate 1,898 of JAOUKG010000134.1, read as the reverse complement.
TGTTGAATCCTTTTATTGTTTCTTTAATATCAACCAATACTCCGGGGATACCAGTAAATTGTTCTGCCACGTGGAATGGCTGAGAAAGGAAACGTTGTACCCTTCTGGCTCTGTGAACGACTTCCTTATCCTCATCAGAAAGTTCATCCATACCAAGAATGGCAATAATATCCTGAAGTTCTTTATATCTCTGTAAAATTTCTTTTACATCTTGTGCACATTTGTAGTGTTCAGCTCCAACAACTTCTTCACTAAGAATCCTTGAAGTAGAATCCAAAGGATCCACCGCAGGATAAATACCTAATTCTGAAATCTTTCTTGAAAGTACAGTGGTAGCATCAAGGTGAGAGAATGTTGTTGCTGGTGCAGGGTCAGTAAGGTCATCGGCAGGTACGTAAACAGCCTGAACAGATGTAATTGAGCCATGCTTAGTAGATGTAATCCTTTCTTGCATAAGTCCCATTTCAGTAGCAAGTGTAGGTTGGTATCCAACCGCCGATGGCATCCTTCCTAAAAGAGCTGATACTTCAGATCCTGCTTGAGTGAAACGGAATATGTTATCTATAAAAAATAAGATATCACGACCTTTGCCTTGCCCATCTCCATCACGGAAATATTCAGCCATGGTCAAACCTGATAAGGCCACTCTTGCACGAGCTCCAGGAGGTTCGTTCATCTGTCCAAATACAAATGTCGCTTTTGATTCTTTTAATTTCTCTTTATCAACTTTGGATAAGTCCCATCCACCTTTTTCCATGGATTCCATGAACTCATCACCGTATTGTACAATACCCGATTCAATCATCTCCCTCAAAAGGTCATTACCTTCACGGGTTCTTTCGCCAACACCTGCAAATACAGATAATCCTGCATATGCTTTGGCAATGTTATTTATTAATTCCTGAATTAATACGGTTTTACCAACTCCGGCTCCACCAAATAATCCAATTTTTCCACCCTTTGCGTAAGGTTCTAATAAATCAATTACCTTTATACCAGTATATAATACTTCGGTAGAAGTAGATAAATCTTCAAATCGAGGCGCACTTCTATGAATGGACAACCCACCAGAACTTTTTGGTTGGTCAATTCCGTCAATTGCCTTTCCAACAACATTGAACAATCTACCGTTGATTTCATCTCCTGTAGGCATTGTTATGTTATTGCCGGTATCTGTAACCTCCATGCCTCTGCTGAGGCCTTCGGTGCTGTCCATTGCGATGGTTCTTACTCTGTCTTCACCTAAATGCTGCTGACATTCCAATACTACAACTTGCCCATCCGGACGAGTAACTTCCAATGCGTCTAATATGTTGGGTACTTTGTTCCCTTCAGTTTCAAATGAAACGTCAACAACTGGACCAATGATTTGTGTGATTTTACCTATGTTTGCCATGTATATGTGACCTTACGATAATTAAATAGATAGCTTTTAATTTGAGGATGCAAAGGTAAGGTTTATATTTTTTTAAACAAAACCGATTTGTCAATTCATTAGTCTTTTTTACAATAGGCTTAAATACGGTTCCTGTAATAAGATTTGTAATGAGGAACAAAATGTAAAGAAAGATGCATTAAAGTTTATTTTGGAACGAAGATAAACTGAGAAATAGTGATAACTATGGAGAAGGCAAAACAATTCTAAAAGTCGTTCCTGTATTTTCTTCTGAATTTTTCACAAAAATTTTACCTCCGTGATAATTTTCAATAATACGTTTAGCCAAAGCTAATCCAAGGCCCCATCCTCTTTTTTTTGAAGTGTAACCAGGCCTGAAAACTTGTTTTATTTTACTTTTAGCTATTCCCTTGCCTGTATCTTCAATGTCAATTAATATTCTGTAGTCACTTCCTCTGATTATGGTAATTTTTAATTCCCCAACGCCATCCATGGCGTCTAC
>JAOUKG010000133.1 GCA_029882725.1 Cyclobacteriaceae bacterium | reverse complement strand
AATGCAAACTTGCGTGTTGATAATATTTTCAATGTGAAATATCAGGAAATAAATGGATATGCTACCCGCGGAAGGGGTGTTTATTTGAAACTGGCGTACCGTTTTTAACTAACGTATGGGCAACCCTGGTGGTTGCCCTTTTTTGTTTCCGTATGGCTACACTTTTTGTTTCCGTTTGGTTGCCGAAATTTGGGAAACCGTAGGGCAACCGTTGGGAATCGGGCAACCGTTGGGAATCGGGCAACCGCAAGGGTTGCCCCTACTATGGTTATTTATATTGTGTGCCGTGTTTGATGATGATATCCACATTCTGTAACAAACTGATGTAACGCAATACGTCACCTTTAACGGCTATAATATCTGCATATTTACCTGGTGAAATGGTGCCGGTTTTATCGTCTACGCCCATTAGCACAGATGGCCAGTATGTGGCTCCGCGTATAGCATACATGGGGACTATGCCAAATTCATTTACCACGGCGATAATAAGTAGTTCATAAATTATTTTACATTATGCTTGAAAAACATTATGTTTGTTAAGCATAATGTATGAATATGAAATTTCTAAACAGACAAAATGAAATTACTCGCTTAAAAAGACGTCTTGCCATCTCAAGCGCCTGTTTTATAGTCGTTTATGGCAGAAGAAGATGCGGAAAATCAACACTATTAAAACGAATCATAGGTGAAAATGACCTTTACTTTGTCGCCCATCAATCGGATCAGTCGGTTCTGTTGAATGCATTAGCGAGGGAAATAGGAAAAAAAATAAAGGGTTTTGAAAAATTGATTTACCCGGATTGGGAAGCTTTACTTACAAACCTGGATAATACAGCCAAAGAACAATTCACACTATGCATCGATGAATTCCCCTATCTCGTGAAGAGCAGCCCTCAATTGCCCAGCCTTTTACAAAGGTTTTTAGACAATAACCCGGAAAGAAAGTTTCATCTAATCTTATGTGGGTCATCACAACAAATGATGCACGGTTTAATACTGGATAGTGGAGCTCCTCTTTACGGAAGAGCCCATGAAATTTTAAAAATTGAACCATTAAAAGCGGGGTATCTGAAGGAGGCTATTGAATGTACAGCCTCCCAGGCGATTGAAGAATATGCAGTATGGGGTGGTGTCCCCCGATATTGGGAACTTAGATTACAGGAAACTTCTTTGGAACAGGGTATTAAAAATTTAATATTCGACCGTTTAGGTATATTACATGAGGAACCCTCAAGACTTTTTTTGGATGATTTACGGGAATCTGTTCAGGCTTTTTCAATTTTGTCTGTTATAGGAAATGGGGTACATAGATTGTCGGAAATTGCAGGAAGGTTAAATAAACCATCAACACACTTGGGAAGACCCCTTGAAGTTTTACTTAGGTTAGGATATTTAAAAAGGGAAATACCTTTTGGGGAATCACTCAAGTCATCCAAAAAGGGACTCTATAAAATATCAGATCCTTTTATAAATTTTTACTTTTCCTTTGTGGTGCCCAACCTGTCCCGATTGGAACTTGATTTAAAGGATAAAGTATTTCAACAAATTTCTACTCAACTACTACATTATTACGCTTCAGAATGGGAGAACCTTTCCAGAAGATGTGTTCCATCCGGTGCCATAAATGCTATCGATTTTGATGTTTGTTATCGTTGGTGGGGAAAAAACACAGAAGGAGAAGAAATGGAGCTGGATATGGTTTCACAATCGATTGATAAAAAACACCTTTTGGTTGGTGAATGCAAATGGGGGGAAATTAAAAACCCAAATAGTATTCTAAACACATTGATACAAAAAGCATCATTTTTACCCTTTGCTAAAGGAAAAACAGTGATTCCAGTACTATTTATAAAAAAGTGGAACAAATCTCTTGAAAAACCCTCCTGGATATTCACTCCTGAAGATGTAATGAAAAGGTTAAAATGAAATTTGGTTTATCACTTTTGGGGAAGAAAACATTATGCAACAGTAACATCAAAATTTCCCTGCATAAATAGTCACCTACCATTTAATTATAGTAAATTTGTTTATATGAGCAAAAAGGGGAAGAAAAAGAAGGTAAAGGCCTCAGATCAGGTTCCAAAACTCGAAGATAAAATTGAGTCAATATTAAACCAAAACTCGCTAAGGCCTTTAACCATAAAAACCATTATAAAAAAACTGGGGTTCAAGTCGAAGGTTATCAATAACCAGATACCTGAAGCCTTGGCTAAACTCGTGAAAAAAGGACGTATAAAGGCCACTCCCAGGGGTGGTTTTCAAAGTAATAAAAAATCGGATGTACTTACCGGCACTGTAGATCATGTAAGCTCCAGGTTTGCTTATATCATAATTGCAGATGAAGATGATGTGTATGTGAAAGACAGGGACCTGATGCATGCCATGCATGGAGATCTTGTTGAAGTGGCTGTTTCCCCCTCCAAACACGGTCTGAAACGGGAGGGTAAGGTAGTTAACATTCTGAATAGGTCCCGAAAAAGTATTGTAGGAAGGGTGGAATTAGGTAAGGCTTACGGCTTTGTGATCCCCGATTTTAAAAAAATCCATGAGGATATATTTATTCCGCAGCACCACATGAACAATGCGGAACAGAATGATAAAGTGATTGTAGAGTTGCTGGTTTGGCCATCTGATTCAAAAAGGGGAGAAGGTAAGATAACCCGAATATTGGGTAAGGCAGGCGAAAACAATGCTGAGATACACAGTATTATGGCCGAATTTGGGCTTCCTTTTGAATTTTCCGACAAAATAGAACATGAAGCCAATGCCATTTCAGATAATATTGAGGAAGAAATTAAAAACAGGAAAGATTTAAGAAACATTTTAACCTTTACCATCGATCCGGAAGATGCCAAGGATTTTGATGATGCCCTTTCATTTGAAATACTTAAAAATGGCAATTATCGTATTGGTGTACACATTGCCGATGTTACTCATTATGTAAATGAAGATACGCTTCTTGAAGAAGAGGCGATTAATCGGGCCACATCGGTTTATCTGGTGGACCGTACCATTCCCATGCTGCCCGAAAGGCTTTCCAATGAATTGTGTTCTTTAAGGCCTCATGAAGATAAATTAACTTTTTCAGCCATTTTTGAAATGGACACCGAGGGAACGATTCTTTCCCAATGGTTTGGTAAAACCGCAATACATTCCGATAGAAGGTTTAGTTATGAAGAGGCCCAGTATGGAATTGAAAATGGAGAGGGAGACTTTTTTGCAGAGCTAATTACCTTAAATGAATTAGCCAAGAAACTCAAGGATAAGAGGTTTGCCGCCGGAGCCATAAATTTCGATACTACGGAAGTTAAATTCAGGTTAGATGAGCAGGGGAAACCACTTGAAATTGTGCCCAGGGAACGAAAAGATGCACATAAATTGATTGAGGAATTTATGCTTTTGGCCAACAAAAGTGTAGCTACCTATGTTTATAAAAGGAAAAAAGGAAAAGATAAAGACACTTTCGTTTATAGGGTTCATGATTATCCTGATCCGGAAAAAATTAATGATTTTGCCCTTTTTGCCACCAAATTCGGGCATAAAGTCAATGTAAATCAATCGAGTCTTTCCATTGTACTCAATAAACTACTGGTTGAAATAGAGGGGAAACCAGAAGAAAATGTATTACAAACCTTAGCCATCAGATCCATGGCCAAGGCTATTTATACAACAGAAACTAAGGGGCATTTTGGATTGGCTTTTGACCACTATTCGCACTTTACATCACCCATAAGAAGGTATCCGGATATGATGGCTCATAGGTTATTGTTCCGTTATCTCAATGATGGATCTTCAGTAAACAGGGATGAACTGCAAGAAAAATGTCAACATTCCAGCGATATGGAAAAAAGAGCCGCCGACGCAGAAAGAGCATCCATTAAATACAAACAGGTTGAATTTATGTCGTTGATGGAAGCCAAAGATTTTGACGGTATCATCAGTGGTGTAACTGAGTGGGGTATATATGTTGAAATTACCGAAACCAAATGCGAAGGTATGGTTAGGTTGGCCGATATGAAAGACGACTTTTATGAATTTGATGAAAAAAACTATCGCATTGTAGGTAATAGTACGGGCAACGAATATTCATTAGGAGACAAAGTAAAAGTTAGGGTTAAGAACACAGATATTGACAAAAGACTGATAGATTTGACCCTTATTTGGTAATTTTTTGACCTGTGTGACAAAAATCACCTTTTCTGATCTGCCATCATACTAATTTTATTGTTGAAGAGAAAATATTTCAACAAAAAAATTATAAAAACATGAAGGTAGAACAGATCTATACTGGTTGTCTTGCTGAGGCAGCATATTACATTGAGTCTAAAGGAGAGGCAATAATCATTGACCCTTTACGCGAAACAGATCAGTACATTGAAAAAGCAGAAGGAGATGGTGCAAAAATCAAATATGTTTTAGAAACTCATTTCCATGCAGACTTTGTAAGTGGCCATTTGGATTTGGCTAAAAAAACAGGGGCAACTATTGTTTTTGGCCCTACAGCTTCCCCTAAATATGACGTGCATGTTGCAACCGATGGAGAAATCCTGGAAGTGGGAGACATTAAAATAAAAGTTTTGCATACTCCTGGCCACACCATGGAATCCAGCTGCTTCCTTTTGATTGACGAAGAGGGAAAAGAAAAGGCAATATTTACAGGAGATACCCTGTTTATTGGAGATGTAGGAAGACCAGACCTTGCCATTAAATCAAACGTTACTCGTGAAGACCTTGCAGGTTTTCTATTTGATTCATTGAGAAATAAAGTAATGACCCTTCCCGATGAATTAACAGTTTATCCTGGCCACGGCGCAGGTTCTGCATGTGGAAAAAACATGAGCAAAGAAACCACGGATACTTTGGGCAACCAGAAAAATTTCAACTATGCCCTTCGTGCCAATATGACTAAGGAGGAATTTGTAAAAGAGGTAACTACCGGACTTGTAGATCCTCCACAATATTTCCCTAAAAATGCCATGTTGAATAAATTGGGATACGAAAGTTTTGAAGATGTGATGGAAAAAGGAAGTACTCCTTTGTCGCCTGCAAAATTTGAAGATGTGGTAAATGCTGAGGGTGCTGTTATGATAGACACCCGAAACAAAGAGGCATTCAGAGATGGCCATATCCCAAATTCTATTTTTGTTGGCCTGGACGGCTCTTATGCTGTATGGGTGGGTACGTTGATCACAGACATTAATCAGCCCATTGTTATTATTGCAGATGAAGGAAGGGAAGAGGAAGCTGTTATGAGGTTATCCCGAGTAGGTTACGATAATACCCTGGGTTATTTAGAAGGAGGCATAGAAGCCTGGAAAAACGCAGGAAAGGAATTAAGCGTGATCCCTCAGGTAAGTGCTGAGGAAATGGCTGAAATTTTCGATGATTCATTAAATGTGCTGGATGTAAGAAAGAAGAGTGAGTATGATTCTGAGCACGTGGTAGGATTTGAAGTTTTTCCACTTGATTTAATCAATAAAAACATGAACCAGATTGATAAAACAAAGCACTATTACTTGCATTGTCAAAGTGGTTATAGATCTATGATTGCCGCTTCTATATTGGCTTCAAGAGGTTATGAGGTTACAGATATTGCTGGTGGATTTGAGGCTTTAACGAAAACTTCACTTGAGTGTACGGAATATGTATGTCCCAGCACATTATTATAAAATTATAATTACAAAACTATGAGCAAGTTTCAGGAAATAATTAATTCTGATATCCCTACACTGGTCGACTTTTATGCCGACTGGTGTGGGCCTTGCAAAATGCAAGCCCCTGTGATGAAAGAACTTTCAAAGAAAATTGGAAACAGGGCCAGAATAATAAAAGTGGATGTAGATAAAAATCAAAATGCATCTACTGCATACGGTGTAAGAAGTATTCCAACTCTTATTTTATTCAAAAATGGTAAAATAGTATGGAGGCATATGGGGTTTTCTCCTCTGAATGATTTGAACGATGTCATCGAATACCATATTACTCATGATTGATGTTAATCATAATTTAATGTAACAACTATTACAATAGTTAGTATTATTGTATCGTAATTTTATTCTGAAATAAATAGAAAAACAAAGCGATCATGAAATCACATCATCAAATATTAATCATTGGAGGGGGTACAGCCGGTATCATGACTGCAGCCCAATTGAGCAACAAAAAGAAAAATCTTGATATTGCAATTATTGAACCTTCCGAAAAACATTACTATCAACCTGCCTGGACATTGGTTGGGGCTGGTACTTTTGACTACAACGATACAATAAGAGACGAAAAGGAATTTATTCCCAGAGGTGTAAAATGGATAAAAGAATACGCCGAGAAAATTGATGCCGACAACAATACTGTCTTATTAAAATCAGGGGATGAAGTTTCTTACGACTATCTGGTAGTAGCACCTGGAATACAAATCAATGTAGACGGTGTGGAGGGTCTTAAAGAAACTTTAGGTAAAAATGGAGTTTGTAGCAATTATACAGACTCTAATTATACATGGAAAGCCCTGCAGGAGTTTAAAGGAGGTACTGCCATCTTCACTCAGGCCAATACACCAATAAAGTGTGGTGGAGCGCCTCAAAAAATAATGTATTTGGTAGACGATTATTTAATTAAAAAGGGAATACGCGATAAATCACAAGTAAAATTTGTTACACCCGGTTCTATTATTTTCGGTGTAAAGGATTTTGCCGATACCTTAAACAAGGTAATAGACAGAAAAAAAATAGAAACTCGTTTCTTTTATGAATTGGCTAAAATTGATGGTCCTAATAAAACCGCCTATTTCAGATTGATGAATGAAAATGCTACGCCTGCAAAACAAGAATTTGGCGAAATTGAAAATGATGGCCTCGTTGAGATGAAATTTGATTTATTGCATTTGGCGCCTCCTCAATCTGCCCCCGACTTTGTCAAGAATTCCCCTATTGCACATCAGGAAGGTGCGGGGAAAGGTT